>JACEMX010000154.1 GCA_013867335.1 Candidatus Nitrosomaritimum aestuariumsis | reverse complement strand
GCCGTAGGATGGGACTGCGGCCTATCAGTTTGTTGGTGAGGTAATGGCCCACCAAGACTATTACAGGTACGGGCTCTGAGAGGAGTAGCCCGGAGATGGGTACTGAGACACGGACCCAGGCCCTATGGGGCGCAGCAGGCGAGAAAACTTTGCAATGTGCGAAAGCACGACAAGGTTAATCCGAGTGGTTTCTGCTAAAGGAACCTTTTGTCAGTCCTAGAAACACTGATGAATAAGGGGTGGGCAAGTTCTGGTGTCAGCCGCCGCGGTAAAACCAGCACCTCAAGTGGTCAGGATGATTATTGGGCCTAAAGCATCCGTAGCCTGCTTTGTAAGTTTTCGGTTAAATCCATATGCTCAACGTATGGGCTGCCGGGAATACTGCAAAGCTAGGGAGTGGGAGAGGTAGACGGTACTCGGTAGGAAGGGGTAAAATCCTTTGATCTATTGATGACCACCTGTGGCGAAGGCGGTCTACCAGAACACGTCCGACGGTGAGGGATGAAAGCTGGGGGAGCAAACCGGATTAGATACCCGGGTAGTCCCAGCTGTAAACTATGCAAACTCAGTGATGCATTGGCTTGATGCCAATGCAGTGCTGCAGGGAAGCCGTTAAGTTTGCCGCCTGGGAAGTACGTACGCAAGTATGAAACTTAAAGGAATTGGCGGGGGAGCACCACAAGGGGTGAAGCCTGCGGTTCAATTGGAGTCAACGCCAGAAATCTTACCCGGAGAGACAGCAGAATGAAGGTCAAGCTGAAGACTTTACCAGACAAGCTGAGAGGTGGTGCATGGCCGTCGCCAGCTCGTGCCGTGAGATGTCCTGTTAAGTCAGGTAACGAGCGAGATCCCTGCCTCTAGTTGCCACCACTACTCTCAGGAGTAGTGGGGCGAATTAGCGGGACCGCCGTAGTTAATACGGAGGAAGGAAGGGGCCACGGCAGGTCAGTATGCCCCGAAACTCTGGGGCCACACGCGGGCTGCAATGGTAACGACAATGTGTTCCGAATCCGAAAGGAGGAGGTAATCCTCAAACGTTACCACAGTTATGACTGAGGGCTGCAACTCGCCCTCACGAATATGGAATCCCTAGTAACTGCGTGTCATTATCGCGCGGTGAATACGTCCCTGCTCCTTGCACACACCGCCCGTCGTTTCATTGAAGTTTGCTTTTAGCGAGGTGACGTCTAATTGGCGTTATCGAACTTGAGGTAAGTGACAAGGGAAAAGTCGTAACAAGGTGACCGTAGGGGAACCTGCGGTCGGATCACCTCCTTAGACAAGGAAATGTGCCGGATGCGCATAATCTTCACGTCAATTCATCGATGCAATGCATCACGAAAGTGATGTATGAAGGATGTAGCAGGTTCTCTGCCAGGAGACTTGCAATGATCGTCGTGCATAGTCGTGTAATATGTGGCTGAATTTGCCGGTGTAAAGACGCCAATAGGAGGATTGCTAGGCTTGAGGAGAGAAGAAGGACGTGGCAAGCTGCGATAAGCTCGGGGTAGGCGCACGCATCCTATGATCCCGAGATGTCCGAATGAGAATCTTACACTTTTGTGTACTCCATTACAATGGTGATGGAGATCGAACCGTGGGAATTGAAGCATCTTAGTACCACGAGGAAAAGAAATCAATTGAGATTTCCCAAGTAGTGGCGAACGAAAAGGAAATAGCCCAAACTGAATCCTTCGGGAGATGTGGTGTTTTGGTATGATAATATGGAATCCTGGATCCCAGTTGAAGTAATCTGGAACGTTATGGCATAGAGGGTGATACCCCCGTAAACGAAGTGTGAAGGGTCCTATTCATACCAGAGTAGTTGTCCTTGGTAGTGGGCAATGAATATGGGTGAAAGTAGCATCCGAGGCTAAATATCTCTCAAGACCGATAGTGGACTAGTACCGTGAGGGAAAGCTGAAAAGTACCCCGGAAGGGGGGTGAAAAGTGCATGAAACCTATTGGTTACAGACGTGCGTGGCATGAAAGGTGATTCTTTCAGATTGGAGGTTCTAGCAATAGAGCTAAAGATTTGATGTCCAAATCATCAGTGTCACGCGTTCCGTCTCGAAACACGGGCCAGGGAGCTAACCGTCATGGCAAGCTTAAACCCTTAAAGGTGAAAGCGAAGGGAAACCGAGTTCTCGCAGCATTGTGAGGAGAAGCGTGTGAAAGTGCGTAGAGTCATGGCGGCTAGGCTAGAAGCCAGTCGATCTATTCCTGGGCTAGATGAAGGCGGGCGAAAGCCCGCTGGAGGTCTGAAGCAGTTCTGACGTGCAAATCGTTTGTGTGACTTGGGAATAGGGGTCAAAAACCAATCTAGTCTGGCGCTCGCTAGTTCCAACCGAAGCGTCTCGCAGGGCGTGCTTTGTGGAGATAGTGTTTCCGGTAGAGCACTGATAGAGCGGCGCGGGGAAGAAATTCCTCACCGTTCCTTCAAACTCCGAACGGATATACATCGTAGAAGC
>JACEMX010000153.1 GCA_013867335.1 Candidatus Nitrosomaritimum aestuariumsis | reverse complement strand
CATTGGATTTTCAGTTCCTAAACTCCTTGATATTGCATATTTTCAAAGAGAGTTTAGAATCTAAATCTTTGTCTGATTAGCCAAAATAATAACAACTGTTCCAAATGTAATTAATCCGATAGTGGATAGAAAACATCCCCAATTGACCATTTTTTCATATTTGAGTCCGCTGCGATAATCCAGTAATATTCCTCTCAATCCATTGAATCCATGAACGGAGACAAGAATCAAAATCAATTCTAATAAAAGAGCATAAGTCAAATTCTGGTAATTTGAAATTACATTTTCATAGCTGAGAGACTCTGCAAAATTTCCTGTAGAAAATCTAACCAAAATGTGCAAAGCCACCAAACCCACCGCACCCATTGCCGTGGCATAATGGACCTTTCTGATTTGACTCTCTCTTATTATCAAAATTTGAAAAACACCCCTAGTGCGTAATACAATACTAATGCAGCCACTCCTATCGAAACGTAGATGCACAATCTGGTTTTTTTGTTCATTGATTCTACACTGTACGGATAATCAGGTCGTCTGGGAGAGCCAATTCCTATCCCACCTTGCTGAAACATCAATCTAATTCCGTTAATGGTATGAAATGTACCTAAACTAATCATTACAGATAAAATTATGAATCCCACTGGAGAGTAAGCATAAAGCAATAGCTGGCCCCAAGACAATCTGTCAAGAATTGAGGCAGAATGAATTACATGAATTACAAAAAACACCAACAAGAAAACACCTGAAATTCTCATAAAAAGCCAGGAGACTCTTCCAATTCCATAGCCTTTAGGATTCAACCAACTTCGTAGAGTCTTTTTATTTTCTTTGTTCACACAAAAAATATTATTCCGAATTATTTAATGGCAAAAAAATTCCAAGACTAGTGCCAAATGTTAATTTTTTAGAAATTAACTTATTTGCTATAAAGGAAAACGGTTCCTAATGCGAAAAGTCGTACTTTTTGATATGGGCGGAGTTTTACTTCAATGGAAAGATGAGTGGTTATTTGAAGAAATAACAAAACAATCAAGGACTCCGTTTGATAAAATAAAAGACCACTTTAATGCAAATATATCAGATCTTTTTGTAGGAAGAATCACAGAAAAACAGTTTTGGCAAAAAATTCCTGGTTTAAAAAAAATCAATCCAAAAATAATCTCTCAAACCTTTCAAGGACGATCCAAAATTGATGAAAAAATCTTCAATCTTGCATGTTCACTAAAAAGACAAGGGTATGATATTGGAATATTGTCAAATATCACTCCTGAAACAAGACAAATTTTATCTAAAAACTGGATTTCAGAATTTGATCACATATTTTTTTCAGATCTAATCAGACTAGCAAAACCAGACTCTAAGATATTCTCCTATGTGACTGAGAGACTATCTGATTATGAGATTATCTTCATTGATGACAAGAAAGAAAACGTAGATGCTGCAAAAAAACACGGAATTCATTCTATCTTATTCAGGGAACACCATTCTTTAATGCAACAAATAATGGAAAAAACATCATTGGCGCTGTAAAAAAATTCATGAATGATAGTAATTTTCCAAATGGCAAATGTCAGAAATGCCATAAACCTGTAGTTGTATTAAAACGAAAATATGATTTACAAGTTGGAGACATTCGATATGAATGTGAAAACTGTGGGCATATAAGCAGAAAAAATTAGATAATTCTAAAATCTCTTGAAAATATTTAAGATCGAGTAAATTCTTGTAAAATTATGGAATTAAACCCCAAAAATGAGGGGGTTGAATTTGATTTTCTGATCGAAAAATCAAGAGAAAATCTACTTAAAGCCTAACAAAATTACCTCAAGGGTGGACACTGCACCAATTAACTATGAACTGATTTTCGATCCAGATCTTAAAAGATTCACATTTGAAGGAAAAGAGAAAATCACCATTAATTGCAAGAAGCCCACAAAATCTATTTCTCTGAACTGCGCTGAAATTAAAATAAAATCATGTGTAGTCGAATCTAACAAAAAAATAATTTCCTCCATTGCAAAAACGAATGAAAAATCAGAAGAACTCAAAATTACCCTAAAAGAAAAAATTAAAGGTCAAGCCACAATTTCAATTGAATTTCAAGGAATTCTCAATGATAGGTTATTGGGATTTTATCGAAGTCAATACAAGCAAGGTGGAAAAACAAAGTATCTTGCAACAACTCAATTCGAGGCTGCAGATGCACGTAGAGCATTTCCTTGTTGGGATGAGCCAGAAGCCAAAGCTACCTTTGATATTTCAATAATTGCTGAAAATAAATTCACTGCAATCTCAAACATGCCTATAAAATCTAAAAAGAAGATTGGTGGAAAAACGATTTACAAATTTGGCAAAACACCTGTAATGTCAACTTATTTGATTTATCTGGGAGTTGGTGAATTTGAGTACCTCACTGGAAAAACTGGCAAAACACAAATTCGCGTAATTACCACAAAGGGAAATAAATCAAAAGGAAAGTACTCCTTGGATTTGGGCAAAAAATTGCTTACCTCATATGAAAAATATTTTGGAATAAAATATCCTTTACCTAAACTTGATTTGATTGCGGTTCCCGACTTTGCCGCAGGTGCAATGGAAAATTGGGGTGCAATTACTTTTAGAGAAACCATATTGCTCTATGATCCAAAAACCTCCTCTACTAGAACAAAGCAATTCATTGCAGAGGTAATCTCACATGAGATTGCACACCAATGGTTTGGCAATCTAGTTACAATGAAGTGGTGGAATGACTTGTGGCTCAATGAAAGTTTTGCAACTTTTATGGCCACAAAATTTGTAGACAAATTCTATCCTGAATGGGATTTGTGGAATCAGTTTGTAGAAGATGCAATGAATGTTGCAATGGGATTAGACTCGCTAAAAACCACACATCCAATTGATGTCAAAGTAAATTCTCCTGCTGAAATTCGTGAAATTTTTGATGCAATCTCTTATGATAAAGGTGGATGTGTTTTACGAATGCTTGAGCATTATGTTGGGGAGCCAAACTTCCAAAAAGGCCTAAAGGAATATCTGAAAAAATTCAAATATCAAAATGCCCAAGGACAAGACTTGTGGGATGCTATAGGAAAGGCATCCAAAATGCCAGTTAGTGTTATGGTGAATAGTTGGCTAAAACAACCTGGATTTCCCCTAGTTGAAATCAAGCAAGAAGGAACCAAACTTCACCTTACTCAAAAGAGATATCTTTTGGAGCCTGACAAAAAATTCACAAAGGGAAAATGGGTAGTTCCATTATCTATTGGTCTTGGGGACTCTACAATTACAAAATTATTTTCACAAAAATCGACCTCGATTAAAATTCCAAAAACAATTGGATTTGTGGCAAACTATGGCCGTAAGGGATTTTATCGTGTAAAGTATGATGAAGGAATCTTACTTGATCTGAAAATGCTAGTTGATCAAAAACAAATTCCTCCAATAGATAGGTGGGCCATTCAAAATGACTTGTATTCTTTGTGTGTGTCTGGGGATGAAAATGTTCGAAATTATCTTGACTTTTCAGATGCATACTTTGAAGAGGATAGCTATCTTGCATCAATTAATGTTGCACACAACCTTACATCTCTTTACTTCCGTGCATTTGATGAAAAGTTTTCTGATGAAATTAAAGAATACCCAATAAACTATTTGAGAAAAATCTTATCTGATTTGGGATGGGAACCAAGAAAATCAGACAAACATACTGATGCATTACTTCGTTCATTTGCAATATCTGCATTAGGAAAAATGGATGATGAGCAAGTTTGTGCCGAAGCTAAACGAAGATATCAAAAATTCTTAAAATCTCCAAAATCACTACCTCCTGATTTGATTGATCCTATTTGCTCTATTGCAGCGTGGAATGGTAATTCCAAAACCTATTCTGAATTGGCAAAATTATACAAAACTGCTAAAACCATGGAAGAAAAACTTCGCTTTTTGGGTGCAATGTGTGGATTCAAAGACACAAAACTCCTCAAAAAAACACTTGATTTCTCACAAACCTCAGAGGTACGTTCTCAGAACATGCAGCTTCCAATAATGAGAGTAGCTGCAAATCCTTACGGTAAAGAGATTCTGTGGCCATGGCTTAAGAAAAACTGGAAAAAACTAAACAAAAAAGTTGGCCATGGAAACCCTCTTTTCAACAGAATTGTGGCAAGCATTTCTTCTGTTGCAGATGATTCAATGGAAAATGAAATCAAGGGATTCTTCAAGAAAAACCCTACTCCTGGTACAGAAAGAACTCAGGCCCAAACACTTGAAAGAATTAGAATAAACTCAAAGTTCCTTCGAAGAATGAAAAAAGAATTCCGAAATGGCTAAAAAATTAGGTGCCCCGATTGCACTAGGTGTAGTCACAGTTTTGGCAATTTTACTAATAACTGGCTCTGATAGTGACGATGAGATGCTTAAGTCAACATTTTCTATAAATGCTGTTTATTTTTCAAGTACTGAAAACAATGAAGATGGCTATATTCAAATTAATTTCAAAGACAAATCTGAAAAAACGAATGCTGTGATTTTAGAAGTGCTAGGAATGGAAGAGTCTTTCCAAAAAACTATCCTTACATC
>JACEMX010000046.1 GCA_013867335.1 Candidatus Nitrosomaritimum aestuariumsis | reverse complement strand
AATTATGAAAAATAACAAAATGTCTCCTGAAGACATTGGACGACTATACGTATCAACAGAATCATCATTTGATGAATCAAAGGCAATGAACTCTTATGTTATTGGAATGCTTGAGCAAGTTTATGGTCAGGGTGCCTTTGAGCACTGTGGCGGTGTTGAGACCAAATTTGCATGTGTAAGTGGCTCTTATGCACTATATGACAATACAAACTGGATTAGAGCAGGAGAAGCTGAAGGAAAAGCAGCACTTGTAGTAGTTTCTGATATTGCAAAATACGATATGGGAAGCAGTGGCGAGATGACTCAAGGTGCAGGATCAGTTGCAATGTTGCTTAATGATAAACCAAGATTATTAGCATTTGACCCCAAGGTAACTGCGACATCAATTAAAGATGAATATGACTTTTACAGACCATTTGGAAAAGAGACTCCAATTGTTCATGGACAATATTCAAATCTCTTGTACATGATTCAAGTAAGAAAAGCACTAGAGACATACAAGAAAAAAGCAATTTCCACTAACCTAATCAAACTAGAACCAGGTGAGACAATACTTGATCATATGGATTACATCAACATGCACTTACCATACAGCAACATGGGCAAAAAAGCACTTGCATACTTGGTAAGACATGAATGGCGACAATTGCCAAGATGGAAAAAGATTATTGCTGAGATGAGAATGGAAGAACCAATTCCCAAGGACCCACGTGGAACTATTGAATCAGTACTAAGTGACCAAGAATACATGACGAAAGACCACGAGTTTACCAAATTGTTTACAAAAACTCCAGAATTTCAAGAAGTGTATGAGGCAAAGCTTGCAAGCTCCCTTATTGCATCAAAGATGATTGGTAATCTTTACACTGCATCACTATACCTGGGATTCAGAAGTAGTCTAGAGTATGAGTATCAAAAAGGAATCAATCTTGAAGGAAAAAGAATTGGATTTGGATCATATGGTAGTGGTGCAAGTGCAATGGTGTTCAGTGGAGTAATCCAACCAGAATATGAAGAGATTGTAAAGAACATGAACTTGGAGGCAGAGCTTGGACCTAGACGGAAACTAACACTAAACGAATATGAGAGAATACATGAAAGCAAAATTGGTCCAGAAGAGTCAATGCTAAACCCAACAAATGAATTCATTTTAGTTGATGTTAACAAGACTACAGAGTCTAGAGGCGAAAGAAGATACGTTTACAACGAATAATTCATGGACGAAGAAATACACCCTGTAAAAGAATACCTTTTTGATTACATAGAAAAATCAGAAAAAAAAATCCAAGAATTACTTACCCAATCAAAGATGGATGAAGTGATTGAAGATATTTTGGATAACTGCTACTACAAGACATCATTGATGAATGACAAAGAAGAAAGTCTAGGGGTTTTAGCAACAGGAATACTGCACTATATGCTCACTAGTGCAATGCTTGCAAGTCAGAGAAAAGTGGAACATCAGGGAATTGAAGTAGACATTGTAATTCCAGACTTGAAAACGCTAGAGCAAGACCCTAAAAAGACTCTGATAATTTGTATTCCAAAGACTGGAGATAAAAAAAGAATAACAGAAAAACTAGAAAAACTGCAAACAATTCAGCCTGAAAAACAAAACATTTGGCTTGTTTTGACTCAGGACTTGGGATTTGAGAACAAGACATTTGTTGTACAAAAAGATGGTAATTTCTCAAGAATTATTTTTGAGATTGCTCAATTTGTAAATGTTCAAGGACATAACAAATTCAAAATTTTACGAATCTAGTTTATCAGAGATTTCATGTCAATGTTCTTTTTGAAGGTCTTGTACAAAGAGTCATCACTAAGATCCTCAATGTATGGAATAGCACCTAAGATTGGAACACCTGCCAAGTTTTGGAGGTCTCTTTTTAGAGATTTTACTGAATAGCCATCTGAATCAAAATTATTAATTATAATTCCCTTGATTGGAATTTTGTATTTTTGACACATTTTCACAGTCATTATGGTATGATTTACTGTCCCAACTTTGGTTCTAGTAACAATTACTGCAGGTAATTTCATCTCTTTAATCAAATCAGTGATATAGTAATTTTTTAAAATCGGAGTCATGATTCCACCCATACCTTCAACCAATGTCATTTGATGGAGTTTTGATAATTTTTTAAAACTAGATAAGACAGTCGCCTTTTTGACTTTGACTTTAAGTGACTTTGATGCAGTGTATGGAGATGCTGCCATTGCAAAGAATTGTGGATTTACAAGGCTTTCAGGCTCACAAACTTGAGCAGCTTTAGATAAAATCTCAACGTCTTCGGATTTGTAACCCTTCTTCTGTGCTTTTCCTGCAGCAAAGGGCTTCATAATCCCTACATCTACTTTCATTTTTCTGAGAGTAACTGCAAGTCCTGCAGTAACGTAGGTCTTTCCAACATCAGTGTCAGTTCCTGTAATGAATAGGGATTTCATCAATATGTCATAGAATGGATTTATTGATTAACCTTTCAGTTTTTGTTTTTATGCTGAGACTAGTGTTAAATGCAAACATGTCATAAATGATAACATGAAAGAATTGGAATTTCTTATGGATGTGTCTCCTCAGTGGTGGATAAAAGCAAGAAATGATGAAAAATTTCTAAAGAAATACGTTTTTGAAAAATTTGAGCGCGATTACTATCCCAGAATAATTTGCCAAGGGAGGAAAAAAATCGATCTAGATTATGACGGAATAGCAATTAAACAAACAATTCTAAATTTGCTAAGATGCGGGGATTTCAATTATGAGTTCTTACCTGAAGATGAGAGTCTAAAAGAAAGTTATTCCATTTCAAATGGATATGTACAGTTTCAACCAAGGAGAAAAAGTATCAACTCTCGTCTATTAATCAAAGTTGCAGTAAATATCGTTTAATTATTAAGATCAAATGCAAAATAAAAAACACTTGAGAAAAAAGAGTTCAGTTTGGCATCCTAACACCCAGATGAAAGAATGGCAGTCCTTTGATGAAATAGTTCAAGGCAAAGGAGTTTGGTTGATTGATTCACAAGGCAACAAAATGATAGATGCAGTGGCCTCTATGTGGTGTAATGTCTGGGGCCATTCAAAAAAAGAACTAGTTGCAGCCATTACAAACCAAGCCAAAAAAGTCCAGCACTCCTCAATGTTTAATCTTACAAATGAGCCTGCAGAACAACTAGCAGACAAACTAATTGAGATATCACCAGGCATGCATAAGGTGTTTTATTCAGATAATGGATCATCTGCAATGGAGATTTCATTCAAGTTAGCATTACAATATTGGAATAATGTTGGTGAGAAAAATAAATCAAAAATCGCAACACTTGAGAACGGATATCATGGAGATACGTTTGGTGCCATGGCAGTAGGATATGTGCCACAGTTTTTTGGAAAATTCAAAAAGCAGTTATTTTCAACTTTACAGTTTCCTGTTCCAAACCCGTATAGAACACCAAAAGGATACACAAATTTAGATTATCAAAATTATTGTTTAGAGAAAATTGAAAAAACATTCTCCAGAGATGACAAGATTGCAGCATTTGTCATGGAAAGTGGTGCACAAGTAGCTGGCGGTGTAGTAATTTATCCCAAAGGATTTCAAAATAAAATAAGTAAAATTTGCAAAAAACACAATGTCTTGTTTGTCTTAGATGAGATTGCAACGGGTTTTGGTCGTTTGGGTTCAATGATTCAGTATACAGAACAAAAAAGCACACCAGACATTGTTGCGTATGGCAAGATGTTAACTGGAGGATATCTCACAATGGCTGCAACTTTGGCATCTAAAAAAATCTATGATTCCTTTTTGGGTGAATTCAATGACTGGAAGCATTTGTTTCATGGTCACACATATACTGGAAATCCAATTGCTGCTGCAGTATCACTTGAGAATCTAAAACTATACCAAAAAAATAATTTGATTAAAAAAATTCAGAAAACATCCAAAGTCTTTGAAAAATATTATGGGGAAATATCACAACTAGAATCAGTTGGAGATATTCGCCACAAGGGAATGCTAATGGGCATAGAGTTGGTTACAGATAAAAAGAAAAAGACTCCAATTCATCCAAAAAAATCAATTAACAAGATCTTCTTTGAGGAGGGGAAAAAGAATGGGATCTATCTTAGGACTTTGGGAAATATTGTGATGCTTGTCCCACCCTTGGCCATAACTGAGAAAGAACTTGACTTGCTCCTAAATCGTACGATTTTGACCATAAAATCTGCGCAAAAACAGGTTCTTTAGGGTGTTAACCCTTGCATCTTTATGGGTTAACAAATCCAGTAATTTTATTTAGTGTGATTTCATAAAAAAACTTGTGAGCATCTCAGAGTTTATCAAAGAATGTCAGGAAAATGTACTTTCAGGGGTTGGCATCTCAAGTGATGATGCTACAAAACTATTTGATATTCCTGATGAAAATATTCCAGAATTAGCAAAGGCTGCAAATCAGATTACACGTGAATTTAACGGTCCTAAAGTAGATGTTGAGCAACTAAACAATATTAAAAAAAATGCATGCAGTGAGGACTGCTCTTTTTGCGGACAATCAGCGTTTTTTGATACTGGAATTGAATCCTATCAATTACCAACATCGGATGAAGTTGTGGAACGAGCTCAAAA
>JACEMX010000108.1 GCA_013867335.1 Candidatus Nitrosomaritimum aestuariumsis | reverse complement strand
AGATTTGTTTGAAAATAACACAAAAAATTTGAACAAATATTTAAAAACAAAATTGGAAATAAGATGAATTGAAACTTTTAGGATTTTAACTCAAACATATTGGAGATCAGAATCCACCTCTTCGGATATCATTTTTTCATTTGTTAAAGCATTACGAAATTTTTGTAACATAGTTGCATCCATTCTGGCCCTGAAAAACAAGAACTCTAATTCTAATCTTTTTAATCTATTCATTTCTGCCAATTCTTCTTCTATTCTTTTAGTCATAGTTCTATTTCTGGCTCCTGGCACTTAAGGATGATTACTTTTGTATTCTAACCAATTTCTACAATAATTTAGAGATTTTTCATCTTTTTACATCCTTAAGCCGATTTGTGGGAATGAAATTATTTTTCTGGAACAACGATAAATGTACCAAATCGACGACCGGTACAAATAGAGGTATAAATGCAGTTAACTATGCCTTTATTTTGTAAACAATGCAATAATCGAAGATTTCCAAAATGGATAAAGGAAGAAAATAAAACTGATTGGTTTTGCGAAACTTGTGGTAATTCTGTTGATTCTGAAGGTAACATTATTGGTGATGTAGAGAAAATTTGAAATGATTTATTGTACACTGAAAATTGATCATTAGACTTTCATGCTAAAACATTGACAGTTTCAACGAGATATGAGTTATCTGTAGAAATATTCCTTAATCATAAATCATGAGGTTCTTTTCCTCAAGCAAACTATGAAGATTGTGTACAGAACGATAAACATCCTTTTCGGTTTTCCCTCCTGCACAAACTAATTTCCCAGAAGCAAAAATCAGAATTACTGTTTTTGGATCTATCATTCTGTGTATTAAACCTGGAAATTGTTCTGGCTCATACATGCTTCTTGGTAATGTTCTAGAGGCCTGTTCCAAGGAAACTCTTCCGCCAAGGTTGATGGACGAGACAATATTTTGAATGGTTACGGTGGCTTCATTTTTAATAGTAATTTTACCTTTTCTTAGTTTTTGAACCACTTTTTTTATTGCCTTTCTTGCCATCTCTTCTGATTTTGAACCGGCACAAACCATTTTTCCTGATCTGAAAAGTAATGTAGAAGTTTTTGGATTTTTTAACCTAAAAACGGCCCCTGGAAATAATTCTGGAGTCCATTCAACTTCTGGAAATTTTTCAGTCACATCTTTTAGATCCAGTCTTTGGTCTATAGAAGCAGTTGCAACAACATTTACGATGCTGATTAAGGGCTTAGATTGAGGCACCATCTTTCCGTTTAAAGGAATTGAATTTGTCACGAAGTGAAACTGCCACTATGTTATCTGAGCGTATGATTACATTATCGAGATTTTTTGTGTTATTTTCAGTTAAATCCTTAGAATTGGTAAGAATGAGATTCATCCCAGAGTCAAAATCTTGAAGATTTCCCTGTATTGTCTGTTTATTTCTGAGTTTTATTAGAATGACTGAACCTAGAAATTCATTTAATATTTCATTTATTTCAAAGGACATTCATTGACTTCCAGAAATCTATTTGCTAATTTCCAAGAGAATATTTTCATCTTGCCATTGGATTTTTTCTAGGTCATCAAAGTTTTCCATAATGTTTTGCTTGAATTCTTCTAATGATTCTTCAAACGTATCATCACTGTACAAGCTGAAGGTAGAATAGTGTTTATTCCGTGCTTTCTCTTCAAGATTCGTAAGACTAGAGGTTCTATGATATCCAAATACCGTAGTATTTTCAATTTTGAGGTCTGTATTTTGAATATGATGCTTTAATTCATCGAATTCAAACAAACGATTTTCAATTTCTGCAAATAATGGAAAATTTTCTCCCCAGATATTTCTAGAATTTTGATTCCTTAATCGCGTATAAATAAACATACTGCCATTTTCTTTAAGGCATCCAAACGCTTCTTCTAAAAATCTTTGAACATCAAAATGATGTATAGCATTAAAGGTTACAATAGAATCCATTGATTCATTTTCTAATGGCATTTTGTTGGCACTGCCGGGCCTAACACAAAAATTCATTACATTATTTTCTTTCAAGTATTCTTTCAAATATTGAAGCATGTCTTCATTGGAATCTATACAATGAAGATAACATTCATCTCCTAAACTTTTCAAAATCTCAAGAGAATATCTGCCATCACCACAACCAACATCAGCTATACTAATTCCTGATTTTTTATCAAGTTGATTTCTAATGTGTAGTATGGGCTCCAAGTCCGTTTTTCTCAAGTTTCTATACTTTGAGGCAATTTCTGAAAAATGGCTATTAACTCCATCAATAATAGTTTCATTCCTCACTTCCATAAGTAAACCCCCCACGTGAGAGCTACTATTGCACCTACGCTAGAACAATAAAATGAATAGTATCTTATCCTATGTCTAGGTTTCAATTATGCAATCACCGTTTTAGTTCCAGTCTTGCACAAGTCTTTCCTACAAATAGTGCAGAAATACTCGCATGAGGAATTCTTGCAGCCACAATTACATGTACAGGTATAATCATTCATGGATTGAGCCTAGATAGACTTGAGTCTGTTTGGCTCTAAATTGAACTGAATTCCAAAAAATCATTCTGTTGTATAGTAGCTGTCTTGTCCTATAAACGAATGTAATTTGCAAGATTTTTTGTTTTGTATACTGCTAATTGACAGAGCTCTTGTTTTAATAGCATAAAGAGGCATAATAGAGTATGATTTTTAGAAGATGTGTCCATTGTAAAAGAGAATATGAAAGTGTGTTTGACATACCTACATGTTCTTCAAAATGTGCAATGGAAATATCATAAATGGAGTAAATAGTGAATAACAAAAATTTTCCTGAATTTGGTAACCAACAAAATGGACCTTACTTGGAGACTCTAAAAAATTACAACTTGCCTGATTTTATTTTGAAGCTTGTTGCAAAAGAATGTGGCTCCGAATTTACAGAAAAAGGACGAATTGAAAAGAAATTACAAAGTATGAATCAAATGGCCATAGAGTTATTGTATAAAATATTCGTAAAGTGTGATGAAGATACCTCTGAAAAATATGCCGCATATAGATTTTATTCTTATATTGCAAGCATGTATTACAAATGTGAAGTTTTACTCAATGAAAAAATTCCAGGATCTTCAGGAAAAAACCATCTAGTGCCAGTGGCAATTAAAGAAAACGAAATGTACATTTCAATTGCCTTTAAGAAAAATGAAGGAAAGCAAGTTACAAAAAACGATACTATAAAATTTTACAATGTTGTTGATGACATAAAAAAAGGAGATTACGGTACACAGTTAACAGATGCCATTTACTGCTCCTCTGGAGGTTTTAAGGGCGAAGCTGTGGTCAATCTTGATTATCTCAGTAACAAAAGAGCAAAAAATCCTGAGGCAAAAATTAATTTCAAAATTGCCAACTTTGAAAATCGAATTTATTCTCTGGTAAAGCATTAATCAATTTTTTTGAAAATTAAACAATCTTAGATATTAAACAAGAAAAAATACTGTATTTTTTTAGATTACCTGGCTAATTCTTTATACTTGCTAAGTAGGTCCACCAAAAGTTTCAAATCCTTTTTGTGTTCTTTTTCTGCCTCATTTGATTCTCTGAGCAAATCCCGATATTCATAATCAGAATGGGATTCCATTGATTCAAGTTTTAGATCATTTTCTAAAATTTTTCTATTAATTAGGTTAATCTTGGTTTGCCCATATTCTATCATGGATTCAATTTTCTTATTTTGTGAATTTGGAACAGAAGTAAATTTTGGATTGGTAGAATTTTTCTGGTTTTTTATTTTCATACAATATTGAGCTTTATCTTGTATTTAGTGTTACACAAAAGAGAGTTTTGTATTCCATAGTCGAATACGAGTTAGAAAAGAGATTTCAGGGAAATTAGAAAAAATTCCATGTTAAATTCTGTAGTAGACAACAGTATTCATTTTCATAATTTAGTAATCGTAATTTCTTTTCTGTTATCTCTAGTTTTAGAAATCATTCACATACTATAACTATTGCGAATGAATGGTTTTGTCAGTTTTGGTAATGTTTTCCAAATATTTTTCTTTGAACTAGAAAATATTTTAAAATGCATATTTTGAACATTACACGAGTTTATTAGATGGAATGAATATTATAAAACAGAATGATTTTTTGGAATTCAGTTCAATTTAGAGCCAAACAGACTCAAGTCTATCTAGGCTCAATCCATGAATGATTATATCTGTCCATACACCTTTAGTCTTCAAAATAACTTTGATATTTTCTATCATAATCATATGATGTGCGTGTACATAATGGGGATGAAAAAACGGTGAGAGGATAAATGTTGGAGTTGAAAAAAAAGCTAAAGAATCACTCATCTTTTGTTGTATCAATTATTACAATAACAGGACTTGTCATTTTGTTTGCATATTTTGGATGGGAACGATGAATTGTAAAAGTTGTAATAAAAAATTAGATAATCCCAAACGAGAGTTTTGTAGTATTGGATGCTCCAGAAGATTTCTTAGATTTGAGACTAGCTAGATGAAAAATAGTTCTTTTTTACAAATTTCTTGGCATCCAACCTATCCGATGCCTAGAAAATATCTGTTTTTTGATAAGTATTATTTAAAAAAACAAGTCTTTAACCGTCAGAAATCCTCAAAAAACTATGATAAAATCTCCTGAAAGCACTTATCTAAAAAATATTGAATATGAAAAACATTCAGAATTGTGGGAAAATTTATCACAAACAAGTACAAAGGTTCTGGATTTACTAAATTATCCAAAACGGAATACAGAAAATTTTGTTATAGTAAACCCATCAAAAACCAAAACTAGTGATACTAC
>JACEMX010000055.1 GCA_013867335.1 Candidatus Nitrosomaritimum aestuariumsis | reverse complement strand
GGACTAAAATCTCTAAACAATATTCCTTTTTTGGGAAAATTTGGATATTCTGAAATTTTTTCTTTAAGATTCATAGTAATTTTCTAAATTAGGCGAAATAAAATTGTTTGAAGTTATTTTACTTCAAAAGTCGTCTCAGCAGAATTAAAGGCATCTTTTGCCTTAAATGTATAAGTTCCAGGCTCTGTTCCTGGGGGTATTATCCAAGGTTGGATTACTTGACCCTGGTCAGAGGCTGGGAATGATAATTCTTCAATTATTTCTCCATCATCTGAAATGATTTCTATAGTTACTAACTGCTCTGCCCCTAATACTTTGATTTTAACAGTTTTTCCTACGCCTGGAAATTGTTGACCTTCTTCCACAAATATTACCAAACCTTCTATTTTCAGAGTCGTTACCTCAAATTCGACAATATCGAAATTGGAACCACTTTTTGCATTAATTTTCCAAGTTCCTGACTCTGCTTCTGATGGAATTCTAAAAGAACTATCTGTAATCTTTCCTTGCTTATCAGAATAAGTAAGAACTTCCTTGATCTCATTTTCATTATGGTCTAGCAATATCATCGTAAGGAGAACATTTGGTTTTGTTTCCCCTAAAACCAAAATTGATTCTCCTGGCTCATAACTGGTTTTAGTTGTACTAATGCTTATTTCCCCTGATCCTGTCTGAAGTCCAACTGTAAATGTTTCTGTACTTTTGGCACTTCCTTTACTTACTACTGCAGAATAAACTCCTGAGGAGTATCCTTTGAGGTCTAAAATATGACTATTGGTACCATCCGGTTTTAAGGTGATTGGAATTGCTTCTCCTTTTGGTTTATCTGATGGGTCAATTATTAGTAGATTAATTACATCAGAGGGTTTTCCTGTGAAAGTAACTATTGCTTGATCTGAAGATTTGTAATTAAGCTTGTCAAATTCTACATTAATTGGAATAGAAGGCAGTTCTCCTAATCCAACGTAAATGAACTCCTTGTATTTTCCTTGTGTTGCAATTAATGTCCAAGTTCCTTCTTTATCGATATTAGCAGTTGTCTTGTATTCGAATTTGATTTCTCCTGATTTACCAACTTCAAATATATCTGAAATAATTTCTGCTCCTAACGGATCCTCAAGAACCAACTCAATTGATTGATTGGGCAATGCAGTTCCATTGTATTTTAAAGTCTCACCTGGTTCAAACTTGATATCTGTAGGTGCAATTACAATAACTTTAGAAGATTCTACTGCCCATGTCTGAACAATACTTTCTCTACCGTCGTTAATCTCTGCACTATATCTTCCAAATGGTGTATCAAGAGGAACAATTATTGGCTCTTCTAATTCCCAATTTCCTTTTGCGTCAACCTCTGCCGTTCTTGTATTGATAACTTCATTATCTGGACCTTTAATGGAGGCTGTTACTGCACTTCCAGGAGTTGCAGTTCCTGAAATTTCTAAAAAGTCTCCTCTGTGCATGATTTCAGGAATTCCTTTTATTGTTAGTTGTACGTATTCTGATTCGGGTATCTTAGTTCCTTCATCCCCTAATCTGAGACTAACTTTTTTCTCGATTCCATTTTTATCTTCTACTGTGAAATCTACTCGTTCTGCTTTTTGATTTTCTGGTATTTGAAAAGTAGTCATAAAGTGACCCTTATCATCTGTGTCAAACGTTCCTAATTTCTTTGAATTTATGAAAAATTCAAAATTTGTAGAAGGCCCAAAATTATCTCCAGTAACTCTGATGTCTCCACCTGCATTTGGCTTATCTGGAATTATTCTAAAGAATGAATTTTCTAGAATCCCTTCACTAGAATCTGTTTTTGATGTTGTAATTACGTCTGCTAAATCTTGACTAACAGATTTTCCTATTGCAATTTGTTTACCATTTTCATCTAGCGCCTTCCAGTTAATTCCTGGTTTTGCTTTATCTGTTGTTACTCCAATTTTTACAGAATCGTTAGTTATCAAGGCTTCAGTTGTTGTAAAAATAATTACTCCTTGCGGGGTTTTTTCTCCAGTCCACCCGCTTTCACTTTTGAATGACTCAAAATTATAGTCACTGCCTAGCCAAATTCTAAGTGATTCTACTTTGTCTTTTCCGTTATTGGTAAATTCTATTATTGTACTTTTTTCAAATGATGTGCTATCAACAGTAATTTCATCTTCTCCATAAACACTACTTGGTATTAGTACTAATGAAATTGAAACAATGAAAATTAATGAAAGGAATATTCCTCTCATAGAGGATATGTTCATAGATAATTTCTGCTTCATCTCTCAATTAAACCTTAAACGATATTTTTCATCTTTGAATTTCTAACTTGAGTATTTTTCATAAGAAAACTTCTTTAATCTCGGTTTTTGGGCTTTTGAAATTTATCCAAATCCGTCTTGATGGCTGCATTTTGATACTGCCTAATTCTTTCTGCAATAAGTCGATAAAGGGAACGGAATTGGTCCTTTGTTTTATCTGAGAGAAAATCAGTCTCGCCGAGAGTAATTTTTTCACAAATATACCTTGTAATTTCTTCGTTGTCAAACTCATTCCAGTCATCTTCCTTGTGGTCATCCCAAATTGCTCTTAAATTCTCCAAAACTCCTTTCTTTTCTTTGGAGGTCACGTCTTCTGAATTAAGATTTGAGTAGCCTTCATGACGAAGCTTAATTTCATAAGTCTGGTTAACTGCATAAAGATAATCCTCTAAAACTAGGTAGTCTTCAATGGATTCTATGGTTTTACCCTCTTTTTCAAAAAATATTGTCTGTATTGGCGAAAACTCATTTGATGCTAATTGAGAAGAAATTTGTTTAGACTCTTCAGTGTTATCCAATAGGATAAACGTATTGTATCCATGATTTCTATAAAATATTGCCAATGGCAAGACGGCATTTTTGTTATATGCTGCTACAATATTTAGAGGATTCATTGAAATATTTGGGTCTTGTAAAAACTTGTCAAAGGAATTCAAATACATTGAATCTGACATTGTTTCAACAATTATTACTGGACGAGAATTTGTACCAATCTCTCTGTCTGTTATAGACTCTACTAGACCTCGGGATAATCCATACAAAATAGGTGTGAGCGTTTTATCATCAGCATTCCAATAATCATAAAATATTCTACTGAGATGTTTTCTTTTATCCAGTTCTACTACTAGCAAATTCCCAGGTGTATAATCAAATATCATAAATGGTGAATGTGTTGCATATAGAACCTGGTTTGATCCTGCTAAACTTTTCAATAAATCTGAAATTCCCATCTGTTGAGTTGGATGAAGATTTCTTGCAGGTTCATCCAAAAGCAATATTGCCTCTTTGAGTTCTGCTCTTTGTGTCTCTGCTGCAAAATTCACAATAAAAGAAAAAGTCCATTTGAAACCTTCTGCTCTCCGATTTAACAAACCAGTATTGGTTACAGTTCCATCTCTATGAACATCAGATATTACAACACTCATTATGTTTCCTGGATTGTATCTCAAGTCGACATGAATAGGATCTCCTTTCCATGCAGGGTTTAATTTTCTTGTTAGTCTGTTGCTTGCAGCATTAAGAAGTTTAATGCATCTTGATGGACTGTCTTTTACTTCTTCTAATTCGTTAATATCTAACTCTGCCAAGTAAAAGAGATTTCTTACAGTTTCTGCCTTGTCAAATTCTTCGATATACTCAATTGATTCACCTCTCTCGCCTTTCTCTTCACGAATGTACTCATTGAGATTGATATTTCCGTAGATTTTTTTATAATCTGAAAAATACACGAACCTTGGATGCAATTGAGATGCTATGAAATTCTCCAAGGCTGTTTTCTCACTACCTCCTGAAAGCAAATTAGAAAATTGATTTTCGGGACTAGAGTAAATTTTCTCCCATTCTTCAATTACCTTTGGATCCTGCATAGCAATAACATGAAATTGATTATTAAACTCTGCAAAAGCCGTATCAAAACTCACTTGATTTTTTGGTGGTGCCTCTTCAAAGAATTTTGTATTAATTTGTATTCTAAGGTGATTTGGAATAGTATCCAGAAAATCTAGTATTCTTTTTGTAAAATTTTCCCAAGAGTTTAATCCTCCATCTGATTTTTCACTTACTTTGATATTGTCAAATGTATATTGAACTCCTGGTTTTTTGTTGGATCTGAATAAATTTAATTTTTTTATTTCAGGCAAATTTGGAAATTTTTCTTTAATGATTGATGTTTCATTTGAACTTAATTCGAACTCTCCTTCTGCAAGATGTATTTCCTCTTTGAGTTCTTCGGACATTTCATCACAAAGATCTAACTCTGAAACTCTTTCATCTTTATTCAATAATGTTAGTGCCTGCAAAATTGTTGTCTTACCACTTTCATTCCTTCCAACAAAAGCTGCCAGGTCTCCAACAGTTATTTCGCCTGAATCATGAATGCAACGATATGCTCTAACCCTAAATTTTCTAAGTCGCATCTAGCGATACTTAGTCGACTACGATTTAACTCATTCGTCAAAATTCTCTTGACATCATATTTTGCTAAATAGATATAGGGGAATCCCTTTTCAAAAACAAATTGGCTAGGGGAGTAACTTATGTGGTGTATGTTTTGCCTATAGTGTTTTCTGTAATTTTTGGCTCTATAGTTATGGCAGATATTCTTCAAGAACCTGACCGAGAACTTAATTTTATGAGGTTTGGGGAATTTGAAGCAACCTCGCACAATGATCCAATTGAAATTATTGGATTGCAAAAACAATATTCTACTTCTGAACCTATCCAAATTCAGGTAATAGTTGATGACAGTAAATTTGCATGTGGAGATCTCTATGTCACAATTTACACTACTGGAAAAAGTGCAGTAACTCAAAGTGGGTATTTTGAGCAATGTTTTGATGATGTTAATCGTTTTCTCCCAATTAATGAAAGGTTTTCTGAAATAATTGATACTGCTGGTCAGTATGAAATAGTTGCTGAAATCCTTGACCAAAACCAAAAGAATAGTATAACTACAAGTGAGAAATTTACTGTTAAATAGGAATGAATTATTTTATGATAAAAAACAGTAAGAATTTGGTGATTTGATGGCGAAGAAAAAAGATTCTGCAATAGAGGAGGCAGCAAAATTAAAGGCTGAAATTGATGCCCTCAAAGAAAAGGCAAAAATTCTAGATGCCAAACCAACCAAAGCAAAAAA
>JACEMX010000080.1 GCA_013867335.1 Candidatus Nitrosomaritimum aestuariumsis | reverse complement strand
TGCGAAGTCACACCGATAATTTTTGTTCCTCTCTCGTAAGCTTGGGCATAAGCTAATGCTCCTGGAAATGCTGGAAGAAGTGATGGATGAATATTGATTATTCTATTTGGATACCTCCAAACAAAGTTTGGAGTAAGAATCCTCATGTATCTTGCAAGTGCAATCAAATCGATATTGTGCTTTTTACAAACTTCAATAATTTTTGATTCAGCCTTATCTTGACTTTTCTCTTCAATTGCAATAAAAGGAATTTTTGCTTTTTTTGCTATGGGTTCAAGTGTTTTTTCTGTACCTATTATTACCGAGATATTTCCTTTCAAGGATTTCTTTTTTGAAGCTGCGAGGATTGTTTCAAGGCAAAGTGGTTCTTTTGTAACAAATATTGCAATATTTTTTTGAGTGTTTGTTTCATGGTGAGTATTTACATCCATTTTTTCCTTTTTTGCTAATTTCTGAATTTCAGAATCAAATTTTTCTGCATTGATATTTTTTGTAAAAGATGCTTCTAGATACATGCCAAAAAGACTTTTGATTACATTTTGGTTTACTTTCTCAATGTTTCCCCCCATTGAAAACACAAAATTTGTAAAAGAGGCAACTATTCCTTCTCTATCTTCGCCTACAACTGTAATTCCAATTACGGTTTTTTTCAAGACTTTCTTGGTGAATATTTTCTCATTATTAATCATTCACAGAAAAATAAGAAATCAAGTGCGGGAGGTGGGATTTGAACCCACGAACTCCTGAGAGATAGGGTCCTAAGCCCTACGCCTTTGACCAGGCTGGGCGACTCCCGCAACGGAGATGGCGCTAGACACAAATTTATCTATTATTGAACAACACTATGGCGCAATTTTTTGGAACAAATGGAATTCGTGGAGTTTTCAAAGAAGATTTTACTCTGGAATTTATTCATGATATGACGTTAGCTATAGGAACCTATTTCAAAAATGGACCAATTTTGGTTGGTTATGATGGTAGAGATTCAAGTCCTGTTATTGCAAAAACTGTTTGCTCTGCACTAAATTATTGCGGTCTTGATTGTAATAACGCAGGACTTGTTCCTACTCCTTGCCTTGAGTATGCTGTAAAAAAACTAGGCTACAATGGAGGGATAATGATAACAGCATCACACAATCCACCTCAGTATAACGGAATAAAACCTGCAGCAAACGACGGAGTAGAGATTTCTAGAGAAGATGAACTAATAATTGAGGATATCTATTTGAAAAAAAATTGGATAAAGAATCCCTCAAAGTTCGGAATAACAGGAACAGAAAATAGAGCAATAGATGTTTATCTTCAGGGTATTTTGTCCCATATTGATTCAGACAAGATAAAATCAAAAAATTACAAGGTTGCACTTGATCTTGGAAATGGCGCTCAAGCAGTTTCTGCACCCATTTTTTGTGAAAAATTAGGATGTGAAATATTTTTAGTAAATGAAAAAATAGATGGCTCATTTCCAGGCAGAGGATCAGAGCCGACCCCTCAAAACCTAAAAGATCTTTCTGCAATTGTAAAAGATAACAATGCAGACCTTGGAATTGCATTTGATGGAGATGGCGATAGAAGTATTTTCTGCGACAATAACGGAGAAATTCTTACAGGTGACAAGTCCGCATTAGTTTTGGCAAAACACATCTTAAACAAAATTCCTGAATCTTTGGTAGTTACTTGTTTGAATTCAGGTTCCAGTATTGAAACTATAGCAAGTCAATTCAATTCCAAAGTTATTCGCACTAAGGTTGGAAGTGTGGAGGTCTCTAGAAAAATGGTTCCAACAAATGCACTAATTGGCTTTGAAGAAAATGGTGGATTCATGTATGGTCCTCATAATCAAGTAAGAGATGGCTGTATGACCCTAGGATTGATGTTGGATTTGTTGGCAATATCTGATAAATCACTTTCTGAGAAAATTAATGATCTTCCTCCAAGCTATACAACAAAAGACAAAGTCTCTTGCTCTGCCGAAGATGCCAAAAGACTGATTCAAACCCTTAAAGATGAATTCCCAAAATCAGATATCTCCGATGGAATAAAAATTTCTGTGGATTCAAACAACTGGATAATGATACGACCCAGTGGCACCGAACCCATCATAAGAATATATGGGGAAGCTGAATCGCAGCAAAAACTAGACTCACTAATGTCCGAATACCTCCAAAAAGCTAAATCCATCATTTCCAGATAACACTTTTAAAACCAATCGCTCGCATGATGGGAATGGAGAATGATCCCTAAGGGTGACAAAGTATGGGTAAAGCTTACTATGTAAAATTTGAGACACCAGAAGACTTGGTAAATCCAATTCTGGAAGCCGTTAGAGTTGCATCTACTAGTGGTAAAGTAAAAAGAGGCACCAATGAGGCTACAAAAGCCATTGAACGTGGTACCAGTAAACTAATTGTTATAGCCGAAGATGTTGAACCACCTGAGGTAGTAGCACATCTTCCAATCCTATGTGAAGAACAGGGTGCAGCATATGCATTTGTTCCAAGCAAACAGGAATTAGGAAAATCTTTGGGCATTGACATTACATCTGCCGCTGCAGCAATTTTGGATGCTGGTGATGCACAACACATTGTTGACCAAGTTGTATCATCAATTGATAAAATTAAAGGTGGTAAGACCGATCAATGAGTGCCACAACTGACGAAGTAACTCAGTCTGAAATTATTCAAATTGTTGGTAGAACAGGTATTGCCGGCGAGGTTATTCAAGTTAGAGTTAAGGTACTAGATGGTAAAGATAGAGGAAGAATCCTCACAAGAAACGTCAAAGGTTCTGTTAGAGTAGGAGAAATTCTAATGTTAAGAGAAACTGAAAGAGAAGCAAAGAAGATCAAATAGGTGAGGTAGATGAGTCTTTTAGTTAAACCATGTAATTTCTGCAATAGAACAGTCGCAAAAGGATCCGGTACAATGTTTGCAAAAAACGATGGAACCGTTTTATGGTTTTGTTCTGCAAAATGTAAAAAAAATGCACTTGAACTAAAACGTGATCCAAGAAAACTAAAGTGGACTAAAAAATACGTCAAAGGCGGAATTAAACAAAAGAAACGTTGACTGAACAATCCCTTTTTATTGTAAAACCAGATGCAGTAGCTAGAAATCTTACTGGTGAAGTAATTGCTAGATTTGAAAGAAAAGGATTCAAACTTATCAAACTAAAATTATTTACATTCACAAAAGAGCAAGCAGAAAAGTTCTATGGCGTTCACAAGGACAAGCCATTTTTTGGAGAACTAACATCATTTATCACCTCTGGTCCTGTAGTAGTTGCAATTATTGAAGGAAACAACGCTATAGCAACTACCAGAATTATGATTGGCGCCACAAAATCATTTGAAGCCGCACCAGGCTCTATTCGCGGAGATTTTGGACTAGGTTTTACTGATAATATCATTCACGCATCAGACTCACAAGAGAGTTTCGACCATGAATCGAGGGTAGCATTTGAGTGATCTGATTTGCAAATTCGTCAGCCCATTGTGGCAGTTTTAGGTCACGTAGACTCTGGAAAAACATCTCTGCTAGACAGAATTAGAGGTACTGGTGTTCAAGGTAGAGAAGCAGGTGGAATTACTCAGCATATTGGTGCTAGTTTTCTTCCAACTGATACAATCAAAGAAACATGCGGTCCATTATACAAAAAACTTGAAGAAGCAGAATCACAAGTTCCAGGAATTTTAGTTATAGATACTCCGGGCCATGAAGTGTTTACTAATCTCAGAGCAAGAGGCGGATCTGCAGCTGATATTGCAATTTTAGTAGTTGATGTTAATCGAGGATTTCAACCTCAAACAAATGAGAGCTTGAAGATTTTACAAAGCAGAAAAGTTCCTTTTGTTGTAGCACTAAACAAATGTGATCAATTATCTGGATGGAGAAAATCTGAAACGCCCTTTATCTCCAAGGCAATAAAAGAACAAGACCAATCCATTCAAAACGATCTTGACCAAAAGATCTATGATGTAGTAGGGACACTATCAATTTTGGGCTATCAATCAGAAGCCTTCTATCGAGTTAAGGACTTTAAATCTGAAATTGCAATTGTCCCAATTTCTGCAAGATCTGGGGTTGGAATACCAGAACTTCTTGCAGTCTTAATCGGATTGACACAGCAATATTTGCAAAAAAGGCTAGATCAGAAGGAAAAAGACCCTAGAGGTATTGTGCTTGAGGTAAACGATGAGGTCGGATTAGGACAGTCTGCCAATATTATTTTGATTGACGGTAGTATCAAAAAAAGTGACAGCATTGTTGTTGCAAGACGTGATTCTGTAATTGTTACAAAACCCAAGGCAATTCTTTTACCAAAACCACTTGATGAAATGAGAGATCCTCGGGACAAATTCAAACCGGTTGAAAAAGTAGATGCCGCAGCTGGATTAAAAATTGCCTCTCCTGATTTGGTTGATGTGCTACCAGGAAGTACTCTATATGTTGCCTCAAATGAAGATGACATCAAAAAATACACCAAATTGATTGAATCTGAAATGAAATCTGTATTTGTAGATACTGAAACCAATGGAATTATTCTAAAATGTGATACAATAGGCTCACTTGAGGCCATAGTTGAGATGCTAAGACGCTCTCAAGTGCCAGTAGCAAAGGCTGACATTGGACCTGTTAATCGTCGAGACATAATGGAAACAAAGGCAATAAAAGAAAACGATCGACATTTGGGTGTAATTCTTGCATTTAATGTCAAAATTTTACCTGATGCAAGAGAAGAATCTGAAAATAATCATATCAAGATTTTTGAAGATAAGGTCATTTACAGTCTGATTGATAATTACAATGGATGGGTAGAAGAAGATACTGCTCATGAGGAAGATGCAGTGTTTGCAGAATTTACACCAATCTCAAAATTTACATTCCTTAAAGGATATTCATTTCGAAACAACAACCCCGCAGTATTTGGAATTAGAGTTGATGTAGGTGAGCTTCGACATAAAGTCCCGATAATGAACAAAGAAGGAAAAAGTATAGGAAGGGTACATCAATTACAACATGAGGGAAAAACTGTCACCACTGCTAAAACTGGACAGGAAGTTGCTTGCTCCATTCAAGATGTTACAATTGGCAGACAAATTTTTGAAGAAGATGTTTTTTACACTTTTCCTCCATCACATGAGGCAAAACAACTTCTCAGAAAATTTGCA
>JACEMX010000109.1 GCA_013867335.1 Candidatus Nitrosomaritimum aestuariumsis | reverse complement strand
TGTACAATGTTAAAACATCCAAGAAAATGTCCACATGATCATGATATTCCTCCAGGACAATGTTGTAGTACTGTAACTCAAAACTAATTTTATTCCACTAAGCTAAAAGATATATCATCTTAGAAATTACTATCAGCATGGCATGTTTTTGCGGTTGTGAAACTTATCAAAAAAATGAAAATGGTTACAAAGTTGCTTGTGTAAAATGTGGTCATGGTCCTCAAAATCATGATGATGCATTCAGAGATGCTGCAAGAAAAAATGAATCACAAAGTCAAAAAAGAGACGCAGACTTTGGATAACTATTCGCCAATAATTTTTACCAAAACTCTTTTTGGTCTTCTTCCATCAAATTCACCATAGAAAATCTGTTCCCATGGACCAAAGTCCAATTCACCATTAGTAATTGCAACTACAACTTCTCTACCCATAACTTGTCTTTTCAAATGTGCATCTGCATTATCTTCACCAGTTTTGTTATGATCATATTGTTCAGTAGGTTCATGAGGAGCAAGACCTTCTAACCATTTTTCATAGTCTTGATGCAGACCACTTTCATTATCATTTATGAACACACTAGCAGTAATGTGCATGGCGTTGACAAGACAAAGTCCTTCTTGGACTTTACTTTTTGATACTAATTTTCTAATTTCTGGTGTGATATTTACAAAAGCTCTTCGAGTTTTAACATTAAATTCTAAATATTCTGTTAAAGATTTCACAAATTTATCCAATTATGCTAGAATAAAAATTCTAAGAGCAGGCTCAGAACTCAAGATCCTCATCATCAATCATAGGGATAAAAACATCACTGCCTGCATTGCAGGATTGGCCATGATACTAATTGAGTCTTTCAAGAAGCTTGATAAATGGCCAATTGTTCAATCATTCAAAATGGTTACAATTGATGTGGCATCCTCATTGGAAAGTTTTAGAAGATTTATCATTTCAAGTACCTGTAAATCATATGCTCCCAGAAGTTACTTGGATGACTATGAAGTATTTGCAGAAAGAGAAGAAAGTCTTGGCTCCATATATGTAGAAGCTGCAGACAAAGTGACCCTTAAGAAAATTCGAGACATTACTTTTGTTAATGCAAGAGATGTACTTGGAATAATTTACAATTCAAAAAGTGGAAACACCTCACTAAAGTGGCGTCAGATAAAAAGAGATAGTGGAAAAGTTACAGGAGAGGCTTCTTCAAATTCATTGACAAATCTAGCAGAATCAGGAGTTTTAACCTTAGATTGGGTTGAAAATTATCTAAAGAAAAAATCAGATGATAAAAAGCCTGAAGAAGTTACAAGCTAAACTCTTTTTTTCTCTGAATTTATCATCATTATCATGATTACAAAAACTATTGATGAAAATTCTATTTCAGTAATTCCTGAAGACTCTGATGATTTATTCAATCTCCGACGGATAATCAAAGAAGGAGACACAGTTGTTGGAGATACTACTAGGGTGATAAAACAGGAAAAAGATTTTTCCAGACCAGACAAAGGAGAGAGAATCAAAGTACGGATTGCATTGACAGTTGAGAAAATTTCTCTTGATGATGTTTTAGATAGATTAAGAGTTGGCGGAACGATTTCTGAATCAAGTAATGAACTAGTTCCCCACGGATCACATCATTCTTTTATTCTCAAAGTAAATGATGGGATTACCATAACAAAAAAGACTTGGTTGCCCATTGAGAAAAACCTAGTTGAATCAAACACTAAACAAACTGGTTTTTTGTTAGTGGCAATTGATACAGGTGATTGTGGAATAGCAAGATTACAAGGAACACATTTGCAATTTGTTCCAAATATCTATTCAGGATCAGGAGGTAAAAGATACAAAACAAACTTTAACATTGAAAAATTTTTTCTACAGGTGCAACAAGCAATTCTTTCAATCATTAGAGATGTTGATTCCATCATAGTTTTTGGTCCTGGAGAGACAAAAAAAAGATTTGCCAATTTTCTTTTAAAACCTCAGACTCAAAAATACAAAATTCAGGTTGTAGAAGGAATAGATTCTGGAGGAGAAGATGGGATTTACAGTTTTACAAAGTCTCAAGCAATGAGAGAGATAATGTCAGAGAGTAAACTTGCCAAGGTATCTTCCATTATTGATGAGATTATGGTTATGGCAAACAAAAAAAGTCGAAAATTTACAATGGGTTTTGATGAAACACTCAAAGCAAACGAATTTGGTGCAGTAGATTCTCTGGTTTTTTCAGATAAGATAATTCAAACATATGATGAAAAGAAAATTATCGATTTTCTCAACGATGCTGAAGGTAAAGGGGTAAAGACTTTTGGAGTGGATTCTTCTACAGATATCGGTCTACGTGTGACTGGACTTGGAGGAATTGTTTCTATCTTACGATTTCCTATTGAATCTTAATTCGTTGAATCAATTAACCAATTAAGATAAGGCTTGTTAATCGAGGTAACATCAATTTCAGCTATTTCGGGAACATCATATGGATGAGTTGATTTGATTTTTTCTTTCAGAATTTTTTTATTTTTATCAGTTGTCTTGAATAGTGCCAAATATTCAGATGTATTTTCAATTTTTCCTTTCCATGCGTAAATAGATGAAATTTTTGTAATGTTTACACAGGCTGCAATCTTTGTTTTTACAAGTTCATTTGAAATCTTGGTAATTGATTTTTTGTCTGGATAAGTTGAGACAATTATTGTTGGCTTCATAGTAAACGATAAATGGCCGAGGTTTAAAAAATTAACAATTAGTTTGGAACTTGATTTTATTACTCAGAATTCGATTATCTATGTGTTAATAGCTTGGGTAGTAGTTGTAGTAGTTGCCAAAGGTCTGAAATTGGAAAGATATGGAGTTGAAATTAAGGCCTACAGTTTAGTTTACAAAAACAAGCAAGTACAATCTGTTTTGACAAAAATCCTTGGAAGAACTAGACGGGGGATTAGAGTATTTGCAGATGTGAGTGTTATATCTGGCTTTATTATGATGGGATTTGCTTTTTGGTTTTTGCTAGATAATGTTTCTAAATTTTTTGTAGCACCGACTGATTTTTCAGAACTGACAGTTTTAATTCCAGGTGTAACCTTGACTTCCTCTGCATCAATTACGTACTTTCTTTTGTCTATTCCTATTGTGTTAGTTGTACATGAAGGTGCTCATGGAATAGTAGCAGCACTTGAAAAAATTAAGATAAAGACTGGAGGTTTTGCAATTTTTATTGCAATGTTTGCAGGTTTTGTAGAACCAGATGAGGAAGAGTTCAACAAAGCAAAAAAGATTTCAAAGTTAAGAGTTATTGGAGCAGGAGCAACTGCAAATGTAATTTTTGCATTTGCTTTAGGAGCTATTCTTTTGACAAATCCTTTGTTTGCATTAATTATGCCAGAGCCATTGCTTAGTACATTTTATGAATTACCACAAGGAGTTTTGATATTATCAATAATTGAAGAATCAGGTGCAGAGCAAGCAGGCTTGTTAGCTAACGATATAATTACGTCAATTAATGGAATACCGATTCTCAGTCCGATCGACTTTCCTAGCTTAAGTCCTGGAGATACTGCCGATGTATCTGTACTAAGGGATGGTCAAAAGTTAGATTTCTCTATTGATATCATGGCATCTCCTGAAGATCCAGAACGTGGATTAATTGGAATTATGAGAGACAACTCACTTGCATACAAACCGGTTTTCAATGTTATCGAGTGGAATGATCCAGGTGTCTCGATGTTCTTGTTATGGTTGTGGATGATCTCCTTTTTCATCGGCATAATCAATATGCTTCCATTACCTATTCTGGATGGAGGGAAATTTATTCATACAATTATCGACCAGAGAATATCAGAAAAAGCAGTAAATGGGATAATGTGGACAATTTACGGATTTACCTTTGCGTTATTTGGATTAAACATTGCATTGTCATATATCAAATCAGGCTGGTTTACAATTTAGTGCCAAACAATAATTAATCAAAAATTTCAATTTTATTTAATGAATTGTGATAGATGTGAAAATCCTATTGCATATACTAGAAAATATTCTGGAGAAAAATTATGTTCTAATTGTTTTTCAAATTCTATTCTAAGGAAGACAGCAAAGACCATTTCAAAATACAAAATGATTCAAAATGATGAACTTGTTGCCGTAGCAGTTTCTGGAGGAAAAGATTCCCTTGCGTTATTGAAAATTATGAACCAAATGGCTGCAAACCATAACTTTAGAATTAAAGCAATTACAATTGATGAAGGAATTCCTGGTTATAGAAATGAAGCACTAGATATTGTAGAAGATTTTTGTAAAGAGCTAAATGTTGATTTTAAAGTATATTCTTACAAGGATTTATTTGAATTATCATTGGATGAGGCCTTGGATTTGCGAGAAAGTGAAAAGACTTCATCTTGTTCAATATGTGGAACACTACGTAGAAGAGCTATGGAACATGCAGCAAAAGATATTGGTGCAAACGTAATAGCAACTGGCCATAACTTAGATGATACTCTGCAAACCTTTGTCATAAACATGTTATCAGGAGATACTAGCAAAGTTGGTTGGATGAATCCTGATACTTCTGGAAATACCTTACGAAAAATAAAGCCATTTTGTGAGATTTATGAATCAGAGATTGTATTTTATGCATTTACAAATGATATTCCATTTCAATCTGAACCTTGTCCACACATGAATGAGGGCATCAGAACAGAAATTCGAGAGTTTTTAAATTCTTTAGAAAATCAACATAGTGGAATTAAAAATAATCTGTATCAATCAATTCTCAAAGTATCTCAAGTTGTAAAAGATTCTAATCAAAAACAAAAAGGTGTTTGCCAGAAATGTGGAAGTGAATGTACTGGAACTACTTGTTCTGTGTGCAATATGGTCTTAAAACTAAAAGAAAACAAAACCTAATGCAAATATAACAATAACTTTGAAGAACATTGGTAGCAGGTAGGATCAGGGTGCCAGCCGTGCCCTATTCTGAAACCGGCTATATGCAGAGATCAGTAACTGTTGGGTAAATCTCTAGATTAGTAATTCCCGCTTGGTGTGCGGAAATGAAATCACGCCGAGGCGGGTGGTTGCAGGACTAGAATTATCCGAAGGGATGACTTCTAAGACCGAACCATCGAAAGGGATGAGGTCCGGGAGGGAGCAATCCTAAGGTGGAGCATCCACGCTTCCTCGTCAACGTGGCGGATCTTGTA
>JACEMX010000179.1 GCA_013867335.1 Candidatus Nitrosomaritimum aestuariumsis | reverse complement strand
AAAGTCTCATTGAAAAGAGTAGTTTTAGGCCTGGTTTTAGCATCAATTGTTTTGTTTAGTTTTCAGTCATCCTTTGGCTATACTGTAAATTATGAAAAATGGGGACCCAAAATCAAAGATGTTTCAACTGTTTGTATAATCGAGCCAGATTATCCAAATAACGATGTTCTCTCCGAATCATTTGCGAAAAGGCTGATGGACGAGACTAGAATCTCAATTTCAGAGTGGGAGGTTCAGTTGCAGAGTAGTGAGAGAGGTCGGGACAAATCAATGTGGGAGATTAATCAAATTCCAATATCTTTGGAGAAACAAGATGGGTTTGATTATGATCAATGCCATATTTTCATAAAATTCAAAGATAAACCAGATTCTCAAGATGAGTGGTACAAGCTTTTAGGAAAAACAATCTATGAAATTGGAGATACGGGAAGGTCAGATATTACCATATACTATAACAACATAAAATTCTGCAAGACCGAAGACAAGGATTGGGTGTATTTTGATCCATGTTATGAGGATCTTCCAAGATTAATGCAGCAAATTCAAACTGTAGTAAAACACGAGTTTGGACATGCACTTGGATTAGGTCATTACAAATCAGATGATCTTGATGTAAGTATTGCTTGGGCTAGAGGAACAGTTCCTGCACCATCTATAATGGCAGTCTTTAGTCATCAAAATCTAAATGAAAATGTAATCAAACCAAAAGATGTTGTTGCAGTAAGATCTTTGTATGGAGAAAATGGGTTTTTGCCTAACGAAGATGAAGTCAAAGTTTTTGACACATTTACGCCAACATCAGAACTTTACATTATTCCAAAAGGGGGATTTGCAACTGCAGGGGTAGAGGGGCTGATAAACAAAACTCAATACCTTCAGGGCCTTCCAGTTGAAATCACAATTGTTAATCCAAATGAATTGGTACAAACAAGAAAAGTTCAAGTAAATTCAGATGGGGGTTTTAATTTTCAAACAGTTCTAGATGACAATACATTAAACGGAACATATACTGTTATTGCAGAATACAGAGATAAAAAAAGCCCAGAAGTTGCAGTTGAAATTCAACATGAGGGCGATAAGGATAATTCAGAAATTCCTCAATGGATTAAAAATTCAGTAAAGTGGTGGGCAGAAGACAAAATAAATGAACTTGATTTTATTTTAGGAATACAAGATTTGATTAGAAAAGGAATTCTGAGTCCTCCAACTCCTGAAGACCTAACCCTGGATGAATTGGAAGAAAATCAATCATATGGAGTAAAAATTCCAAAGTATGTAAAACAAACCTCGCTATGGTGGACAGAAGGAAAGATTTCAGATCAGGAATTTGTAGATGGAATTCAATATTTGATAAAAAAAGGCCATCTTGTAATTTAGATACAAATTGATGACAGTAGTAAATTTCCAGATAGTGTATTTATTAGGCCCAGATAGATTTTAGCTTGATGAAGATAGCAGTTTGTGGGATTGGAGTTGCAGGAAGTTATCTAATATCCAGACTCAAAGACTCTCATGAGGTTGTAGGCTTTGAGAGAATGCCCGAAGACAGGCATGATTCCATATGTGCATGGGGAACATGCAAGCCAAAAATGGTAGAATTGTGCAAAATGTCAGGTATTGACTTTAATGATTATGTGATTCATGATGGAAAAAATATGCATATTGAAATGAATAATAATGAAAAATTTGACATTGGCTTGCACGGTCTATGTACTTATGACAAGATTCAGCTAATCAAGGACTTTGTAAAGGGATGTAAAATAAACTACGGTAAATCACCAAAACTCGAAGATTTAGAAAAAGAGTTTGATCTGATTGTTGATTGCACTGGATTTCACAGAGTATACCTTCCAAAATTAGAAGAAGATTTCTTTTTGCCAACATACGAGTACAAGGTTCAGTATGAAGACAAAGTTCCATATGATGACTTTCTGGTAAGACCATTTGAAAAAATGACAGGTTATTTTTGGTATTTTCCATTAGGAAAAAATCTAGCACATATTGGAGCTGGAGATTACAAGAAAAATCACATCAAAGCAACTGACGAGTTTTTGCAAAAATACGGAGGTAAAGTAATCAAGACTGTCGGCAGGCCAATAAGACTTGCTACTCCAAATATGTGTAAGCCCTTTTACAAAGGAAAGGTAGTTGGTGTTGGAGAATCAATAGGTACAGTTTATCCATTACTAGGTGAGGGAATAATTCCAAGTATGGAGTGTGTAAATATTTTTGTAAAAAATCTTGGAGACAATGAAGCATATGAAAAAGAAGTTATGGAGCACTACAAAATTTATGGTAAGGTCTTTAATTTTGTTAGAAACAAGATGAAAAATAAATTCAGCATGATAAAACAAATCTCAGAATTGTTGTCAATTTTCAGATACATGAAAAAAAATGAAGCTCGTTTTGGTATGGAGATTCATATGAAAGACTTGATGAAAGTTGCCAAAGCCTAACTAAAACTAGCAGAGCCAAAACTTTCTCTATTTGTGCGACTTGATTCCATATTATACTTGTAAATGATCTTAGAGTATTCTTTGAACTCTTCTTTCATTTCCTGTAAATTATCAGATAGGTAAAATCCAGGGCAATCCCCTGTAAATTGGTAAGTTGCATGCACTCTTGCCATACCTTTTTCATTTTCAAGCCAGGTGGAGAAGGGATACAAGTAGCAGACCCCCGGACGCTCAGGATGCATGCTGCAGCCACCTTTGTCATCTAAGAATCTGCAAGAGATATGGGTGCCATCATCTTGAGGGGTTTCATCTGTTTTTCTTTTCAAGTTAATTGTAGTCATTGTAGTTGATTGCCCTGATGGGCCTTGTTCTTGATAGGAAACAGTAAGTGTTTCATTTTTGATAAAGTCCGATGTCTTTTGGTATTTGAGACCTTTTCCAATGGTAATAAGATCATCAGAAGTTAGTGGTAGTCGGCCTTGTCTATCGCAGCAGTTGTGGCAGTCAGGCCAAAAGCATTTCCATAAAATGTATTTTTTTTCAGACTGCAAATAGGGAATATGAAAAATTACATCCTTGACTTTAAGAGGATAGTCTGAGACATTGGTGATCTTTCCTAACATGAATTGTCGTAATATTGGGTCAACATCCCAATCTTTTTGTAAAAGATTCAGAGATTCTTCAATTTCTTTTTGAGACAAGTATTAAGTTATAACATCTTTTGCAGATGTTATTAATGTTGAGTGAAAAAGGCAAGTATGCATCAGCTACTCAAAATAGAAGATTTGTCTGGTCTGAAGTTGTGTGGCCATTAATTCTGGAACTAAATGATGTTGCCTTTACACTAAAACAATATCAAAAAAAACGTGATGAAATCTGCAAGACAAAAAACATTGATGTGGCAACAACCTCTCGAGGATTAGTGTCACTAATGCAAAAAGAAATTTTGCTAAAAGAAGACAATCTTTATTCTATTCACTACAGATTAATTCCCTACATGAGATTAAAAGCAAAATGTGATTATGCAACGGCAATTCATGAAGTTAGAATAAAGTAATCTCAGCAAATAATTATATGCTTAGCATTATGACTTTGTTTTGGTAGCCCGATAGTCTAGCGGTCAAATAATTTTAGATCAAGGATTCTGCCCTCTGGATCTCAAGAGTGGATAGGCGGAGACGGCAGTTCGAATCTGCCTCGGGCTACTGGATTAATTCTATCTAGAAGCTTGTGCTATTCTTTCAAGCTCGTTTTTCTTTTTAACAGAAGGAGCGTTTGGATCATTTTTTGATGCCAAAATTAGTTGTTCGGCCATGTGCTCCTCAATTGGTTTTGGATTTGAAAAAGTTGCTTCTTTAATTGCATCTGCAATAAATCTTAGAGCTAAATCTACTCTTCTGATAGGGGCAACGTCAACTGAGACGTGATAAACTGTTCCACCATAAACTATTCTTGTAGTATCCTCGTTTGGTGCAGAGTATTCAACTGCTCTAACTAATACTTCAACTGGGTTTTGTCCAGTTTTAAGAGAAATGATGTCAAATGCAACTTTTACAGTGTTTAGAACTCTGACTTTTTTTCCAGTCATTCGTCCTGTGTTTTTAGCATATTTTTTACCAAAATGCATTAGTTTGTTACATAATCTCTCAACAATGTTAACATCAGCTTTGTTGAATCGTTTTAGTGCAGAACGACCATAAGTGTATGGGAGAATTTGTTTTCTTAGAGAAATAGCTGTTCTTAGTCCGGGATCTTTTATTTCGATTCCATCCATTTCCCATTTTCTAAATAATTGAAAATTCTGTGTTTGAGTCAATTTTATCTCCTTGGTTTTTCCTTCTTGCCAATAACAAGCTCATGAAGTGAAGTACCATTTACCTTGAATACTTTGAATCTTACACCGGGAATATCTCCCATTGCGCCGCCTTGTGTTGCACCCATACCTTGCACATGGACTTCATCGTGTTCATCAATAAAGTTCATTGCTCCGTCTCTAGGCAAGAATGCAGTTATTGATTTTCCATTTTTAATTAATTGAACTCTAACACATTTTCTAACTGCAGAGTTTGGCTGTTTTGCTGCAATTCCAACTTTTTCCAAAACAATTCCCTTCCCCTGAGGAGCGCCTCCAAGTGGGTCTGCTTTTCTATCAATTCCTAATTTTCTTCTTTTGTAGCTAGATATTGCCCATCTCTGTTTCTTTTTTTTCTCTTTTAGGACACGTCCTGCAAATAATCCAAGTGGTGATTTTCTCATTTTTACATCTCCAAAGTTGCTTTTTGAGGACTGTTGATGAGTACACTCGTTATATCAAAATATCGTTTTGCAAGTAACCTTGCTTTTTCTGCGTTTCTACCTACACGACCAACGACTATACCTATCTATCTTGTATCAACCATGATTATTGCCTGTTTTGAGCCATCAGGTCGGGTATTTATTTTAACTTCAGAAATTAGTTTAGAGTTTAAAAGATTTGTCAAAAATTTTGCGGGGTCTTCATCAAATTCAACCAATTCAACATTTCGTTTAACAATATTTTGCAAGGATTTGATATGACAGCCTCCTTTCCCTATAGCGAGACCCATTTTTCCGGTGTTTACAACAAAGATTACTCTGTCTTGTTTTTCATCATCTATACAGTCTCTTGCTGTTGCACCGGTGACATTTTGGAACAGTGACATCATACGCATTTGTTCTGTTGTTAGTTTGATTGATTGTGCCATAATAAATCCTAATTATCTCCGAAAAAAATCTGTCTCATTTAAATCTACATTAACTGTAAAAC
>JACEMX010000177.1 GCA_013867335.1 Candidatus Nitrosomaritimum aestuariumsis | reverse complement strand
TTGACTTTCGATAAAGGTTCATTGATACTAATTGATTATGTTGCAAAGGTAAAAGACAGCGACGAAGTATTTGATACAACAATCGAAGAAGAAGCAAAAAAACATTCAATCCATGAATCCGATGTAAAATATTCTCCAAAACTAGTTTCAGTCGGTGAAGTTTCTTATCCAGTTCTAAAAGGACTTGATGAAGCATTAACAAAAACTACAGTTGGGGATAAACTTACAGTTGAAGTTACTCCGGACAAAGGTTTCGGAGAGCGTGATTCAACAAAGGTTAGAATGATCCCAATTCGAAAACTTGGTGAAGATGCTGACAAAGTTACAGTAGGTGACACAATTGAAATCGACAACAAAAGAGGAATTATTCGTTTTATTGGCTCAGGCCGAGTACAAATTGATTATAATCACAAATACGCAGGAAAAACAATTCTTTATGATGTCAATGTTATCAAATCACTTGAATCTGAAAGTGACAAAGTTGATGGAATCTTAAAAAA
>JACEMX010000137.1 GCA_013867335.1 Candidatus Nitrosomaritimum aestuariumsis | reverse complement strand
ATTGATGTGATTTGTAAACAGCTAATTGCTGGAGGAATGGATAAAAAAACACCTGTTGCTGTGATTCAAAATGGCACAACTTCTAAACAAAAAATGATTACAGGCACAGTGTCGAATATTGGCTCTCTTGTAAAGAAAAACAAGATTATCCCTCCAACCAATATTATTATAGGAAATGTGGTGGATTTATCAAAAACAATAGGGTGGAAATAACATGATTAATGGGAAGAAAATTGCAATTACTCGTTCAAAAGACGATGCTGCAGAATTCATTGAACTTACAGAAAAAAATAATGCACAAGCTATCCCATTACCTACAATTGAGCTTGTTAGTAAGGGTGAGAGAATTGTAGATGAATTCTTAGAGTCTATCAAAACCTACAATCCTGATTATTCTGTTTTCATGAGCTCAAAGGCTGTAAAGTTACTATTTAATACTGCTAAACAAACTCAAAAATTAGAAAAATTACAACTTGCTGTTGCAAATACTATGGTAATGTCAGTAGGTCCAAAAACCACATTGGCTCTTGAAAATGAAGGAATCAAAGTAAATTATCAACCAACAACATATTCGTCAGTCGGTGTTGGAGAAGAATTTACAAAAATTCATGCTGTTGGAAAAAAAGTAATTGTTCCACGAAGTGGTGCATCAACCCCTTTTCTAAAAGAACTTCTCAACAAAATTGGAATAGATGTCTTGGAAATTCATCTGTATGATGTATGTGCATTCAGAGATACGACTCAATGGAATGAATTCAGAGAATTATTTTCTAAGGGAGAAGTTGACGGAATAATTTTTACCAGCGCTTCCTCTGTTCGAGGATTTTTTGAAATAATGTCAAAAGACTATGAAGAAAAAACTCTTCTTGATAATTTGGAAAATCTTTCTGTTGTTTCCATTGGACCTTTTACGTCTGACGAATTGAAAAAATTCAAAATCAAAAATATTGTGGCCGAGGTTCATACGGTTGCAGGCGCATTTGATTCCATGAAGAGCACATTAACAGTTGCATAATTACTTGAATATTCAATATGACAAATTTTAGCTATAGCTAACTAGCTATGCCTATTTTTCCTCATGTATTTATAATATAACGGGGTTATGCTCAGCATGGCAACTGAAAACCTTGACATGGATTATTCCAAATATGATTTTAAAGACTCTACTGACATGTACGTCCATCTCAGTAAGAAAGGCCTCTCAAAAGATACTGTAACTGCAATCAGTAAAATGAAAGATGAGCCACAATGGATGCTCGATTTTAGACTACGGTCATATGAAATTTTTATGAAAAAACCAATGCCAACTTGGGGTGGAGATTTAAGCAAAATTGATTTCCAAAATATCTATTATTATGCAAAGGCAACTGAAAAATCAGAAAAAAACTGGGATGATGTTCCAGAAGATGTAAAAAACACTTTTGAGAAACTAGGAATTCCAGAAGCTGAAAAGAAATTTTTGGCAGGGGTTGGTGCACAATACGAGTCAGAAGTAGTTTATCACAGTTTAAGAGAAGACTTAGCAAAACAAGGAGTTTTGTTTTTGGACACTGATGCTGCACTAAAAGAACAACCAGAAATTCTCAAAAAATATTTCGGTAAGGTAATTCCTCCTGAAGACAACAAGTTTGCTGCATTAAACAGTGCTGTATGGAGTGGTGGTTCTTTCATTTACGTACCACCAGGTGTTAAAGTTGACATGCCATTGCAAGCATACTTTAGAATTAATGCCGAAAACATTGGCCAGTTTGAAAGAACCCTTATCATAGCTGATGAGGGCTCAGAGGTACACTATATCGAAGGTTGTACTGCACCAGTCTACTCATCTGAATCCTTACACTCTGCAGTTGTAGAAATTGTAGCTCACAAAGATGCAAAGATGAGATACACAACAATTCAAAACTGGAGTAACGATGTATACAATCTTGTAACAAAAAGAGCCTATGCATATGAAGGTGCAACAGTTGAATGGATTGATGGTAATATTGGAAGCAAATTGACAATGAAATATCCGGGTGTTTACCTTATGGGTGAGCGCGCATATGGTGAAACTCTATCAATTGCATTTGCAGGAAAAGGCCAGCACCAAGATACAGGTGCAAAAATGGTTCATCTTGCACCAAACACAACCTCAAAAATTACCTCAAAGTCTGTAAGCCGATTGGATGGAAGATCAACATACAGAGGATTACTAAATGTGGCAAAAGGAGCTACAAATGTAAAATCAACTGTAAGATGTGATGCTTTACTACTTGATGATACATCCAAAACCGATACATATCCATACATGGAGATTAACCAAGAAGATGCCACCATTACACATGAGGCAACTGTGGGAAAAATAGGTGATGAGCAAATCTTTTACCTGATGAGTAGAGGATTTACAGAAGAAGAAGCACTATCATTAATTGTCAATGGTTTCATGGAGCCATTTACAAAAGAACTTCCGATGGAGTATGCTGTAGAATTAAACCGTCTCATAAAATTAGAGATGGATGATTCAGTCGGTTAAAAGGATTAACTATGTCTCAAACCCTTTCTACGATTAGTGCAGGTCACATTGATGAAATATCTTCATCAAAAAATGAACCTGACTGGCTAAAAGATTACAGGAAAAGCTCTCTATCTGTTTATGAGAGTCTACCAATTGAGACATCTCCTTTGTACAACAAGTATACTGATGCAAAAAAAATGGATCCTCAGCAAGTCTCTCTTTCAGTCTCTACTGCAGAAGCAGTACCAGAATTTTTGCAAAAAAGATTAGGTGAACTAGAAAATGAGATTTGTATTATACAAATTGGAACTCACATTCACAAAATCAATCTACCTGAAGATCTAAAATCAAAAGGTCTTGTAATTTCTTCAATCGAAGACGCAATCCAAAATAGTCCTGAACTTGTAAAAAAATCCTTAGAGCAGTCTGATGCAAAAAACGACAAATTCACCGCGCTAAACAACGCTGCTTTTAATTCTGGAGTTTTTATCCACATTCCAAAAAATCTAATACTTGAAAGACCGATCCATATGCTGACATGTCTATCTGAAGACGGCATTTCTACCATTGCAAGAAATATTGTATTTGCAGATGAAAGCAGCAAGGCAACAATTGTACAAGAACTATACTCTGGCAAATCAGAAAAACAACAGGCATATCTCGAACTTTTCAACACAAATGCTGCACCCAATTCACATCTTGATGTTACTACACTTCAAATGATGGATCAAAGCTCAATTAACTTTTCAACTAGAAGAACTGACATGGGACAGGATGCTAAAGTCAATTGGTATTCCGGATTGTTTGGCACCCAATTGTCTCGCTATAAAATTGACTATTATCTAAACGGCTCCGGCGCATCTGCAAATGACTCTGAAGTAATTTTTGGTAATAATGAACAATCTTTTGACATTCAAACTGATGTAAATCATGAAGCTCCATCTACTGAGGGAAGAGTTGTTGAAAAATCCATCCTAAGAAACAAGGCAAAATCTCTTTTCAAGGGAATGATTAGAATTAAAGAAAATGCAGCAAAATCAAACTCCTTTTTGTCAGGACGCTCTATTCTTTTGGACAAGGACGCAAAATCAGATGCTATTCCTGGATTGGAGATTTTCACAAATGATGTTAAGGCAACCCACTCTGCATCGGTGGCACAAATTGATGAGGAGCAAATCTTCTATCTCAAAACAAGATGTCTTAGTCACGAAGAAGCAGAAAGAACAATCGTTGAAGGATTCTTAGAGCCTCTTTCAAGAAAAATGTCTTTCCAGGTTAGAGCTTGGATTGCATATTTGATAGAATCCAAATGGGATGAAAAAGAACTAACAATTAACACTGATGAAGAGCTTGCAAAATTCGTTGAAGTTGAGGAGACTCGATACAACGAAGATTCAGAAATTGAACAGCATTACAAATACAGGTGATTAAGGATGTCTCAATGGATTAAAGCCTGTAGTTTAGACCAGGTAAAAGATGGACAACTATTTGGATTTAATTCTGATGAAAAAAAAATACTATTAGCAAATCAAAAAGGAAAAATTTTTGCAACAGATTTGATATGCACACATGCCGATGCTGACCTTTCTACTGGATTTCTGAGTGAGGAAGGAGTAAGATGCCCTTTACATCTTTCAGTTTTTAATTTACAAGATGGAAAACCCCAAAACCTCCCAGCAGAAGTTCCGCTTAAAACATACAATGTTAAAATAGAACAAAACGAGATTTACGTGGAGGTTTAGATAATGCAAAGCGCACAAACATCTTTTGAAAATATTAGAAAAGACTTTCCAATCTTGACTAGAACAGTTAGAGAAAACAAAACTCTAGTTTATCTCGATAATGCATCTACCACTCAAAAACCAAACCAAGTAATTGATGCAATAAATGATTACTATAGAAATCATAATGCTAACATTCACAGAGCAGTCTATGCCCTTGCAGAAGAGGCAACTGAACTATATGAACAAACACGAGACAAGGTTGCAAATTTCATAAATGTGAAAAACAGAGCTGAGATTATTTTCGTAAGGGGAACAACTGAGGCAATTAATTTAGTTGCATATGCGTGGGGACGTGCACATGTAAAAGAAGGAGATATCATACTAACTACTGAATATGAACACCATAGCAATATCGTACCTTGGCAATTATTGACTCAGGAAAAGGGTGCAAAATTAGAATACATTGGAATGGATGATAACGGTGAGTTAATTTTAGACGATCTGGACAAGTATCTTGCAACAGGTAAAGTAAAACTAGTAACCTTTAGCCTAATGTCAAACGTTTTAGGGACAATCTCTGATGCTGATACAATAATTTCAAAATGTAAACAGGCTGGAGTATTGACGCTAATTGATGGTGCACAAGCTGTTCCTCACATGAAAGTAGATTTGGAAAAATTGGACTGTGACTTTTTTGCATTTTCAGGACACAAGATGCTTGGCCCTACTGGCATTGGAATTTTGTGGGTCAAAAAATCGGTATTGGAAACTATGAATCCCTTTCACGGTGGAGGTGACATGATACGCGAAGTCCACAAATACGAAACGACTTGGAATGATCTACCTTACAAGTTTGAGGCAGGAACTCCAAACATTGCAGACGTTGTTGGATTAGGCGCTGCAATTGACTATCTTAACAAAATTGGAATGGAGAATATACGACAACACGAAATTGATTTGACTACTTATGCCATTGAAAAATTATCTCATGTAAAGGGATTGCATATCTATGGCACAAAAGATATTGCAAAACGTGGTGGGGTTATCTCCTTTAATTTTGCAGATGTTCATCCACATGATGTTGCTCAAATTATCGATGAAGAAGGAATTGCAGTAAGATCGGGACATCATTGTGCTCAAGTACTCATGGAAAGACTAAATGTGGCTGCAACATCTCGTGCAAGCTTTTACATCTATAACACCAAAGAAGAAGTTGATAAATTAATTAATTCATTAAATAAAGTAGCAGA
>JACEMX010000072.1 GCA_013867335.1 Candidatus Nitrosomaritimum aestuariumsis | reverse complement strand
GGTGTCTAGGAAATATTCAACTCTTTTCTGATTTCGTCCACTGCTCTTATTCCGTAAATATCTCTTATTTGCTGGACTCTGATTGATTCTTTCAGGAGATCTCGACCTATTGCATCAGTCAAAATTGTAAAAACATCGCTGAATCTTATCTCCCATTTATCGGCGCAATCCAGTATCTTACTAACTGCCCACTGTCTTACTTCGTGTGGTAGGGGAATTTTATTTTCAGATTCTATGGAAAGTCTATCAAATAGATTTACAAGATCTGCCGTCTGTGATGCCATATTTTCAAGATCTTTTGCTTCTCCATACTTTGATTCAGATTGCATTCTCATATTTGATTGATATTCGGAAAGCTTCAACAATGCCATCATCTCCTTGGAAGTGTCTGTGGATACTTTATTTGTGACATTTTTCACTGATTGCATTTCTTGGAAAACCTTGTCTGTTTTTTTATGAAATTCTGCAGAAAGCTCATCTTGTCTTTTGATCATATCATTTATCGAAGAAACTTTTTGCTCGATTGTGTTTGTTTTATCAAAAACATTTGTTTTAAAATCTGCAAAATCTTCTTGAACAGATTTTAATCCCTCTCCGACAAATGCAGTAGAATCTGCCCTATGAGAAAGTGTTCCAACTTCATTTTCAATTCTGTCTATCTTTCCACCAAAATCAGAAATGGAATTAGTTTTTACAGAAAGTGCGCTTATTTCATTTTTAATTGACTCTAATTCTGAACTTAAATCATTCACAGAATTGGCCTTTGCAGCGACAGTTTCAAACTGTTGTTGTAGTCCTTCAATGACTCCTCCTAGAGAATCTATCTTTCCTGCCTTTCCTGATATTGAATCAATTGTAACTTTGATTGCATCAAGTTCTGAACTCAAATTTGAAGAAAGTTCTGATTTTTCCACAATCTTATCTAATTCATTTCTTAGGTTTGAAACTGCCTCAGATGATGACTCTATCTTATCTGTTTTTCCAGAAATCTCTTTTAAGGAATTTTTTAAACCCTCAATATCACTTCCTACGTTTAACACTGAATCTGTCTTGCCAGAAATATTACGTAAATCATCTCTTACTTCATCTATTCTTTGGGCTATCTTAATTATCATCTGAGAATTATTCCGTATAGAGTTCATACTTTCTTCCACTTGCTGGGAAAGTGCCTCTGGTTTGGGTGATGTTTTTTGAATTTGATTTATCTTGTTCACTTCATCCTGAAGCTTGGTGGTCTGGTCATTGATCTTGGTAATTAAGTTTGATTGTGTCCTTACTTGATTTAGTCCAGCATAGAGTTTTTGTGTATCATCTTCAATGATGTTTAATCTATTGGATTGTTTTTGAATATTTTCTAAGGTAAGGGACAAAGTATCAATCATGCCTTTCATAGAAACTAACACTTTTTGATTATCTGCAAAAATCTTGGACATTGATTTTATTTCTTTTTGTAATGCTTTAGTGGAATCTGAAACGCTTGCAACCTTTTTTAAAACTGCTGCCGGTGTGGGGTCTCTTTTAACTGGCTTCGTAGTACTTTTTGCTTTGGTCTTTGTAGTTTTCTTTTTTGGTTTGGCCACCATTAATTTGAATTAAAAATATTATGATAAAAAAGTTGGGTCTAAAATAAAAAATGTAAAGAGTTACTTATTGACCACATTTGGTTCATGAAGCAACTCATGAAAGGTCTTTTCAGCAAGACCATTTGCTGTTTCGATAAATCCCTTGGGACAATATTCGCATTGAATCATATAGTACGGTATGGTACCGTACTATTAATACCAAGGTAATCTTAGAATTACCTAATATGCAGTCAGATACCCCAGGTCATATTTCCACATTATTTTCAGATGACCTACTCATCACTCTGCGATACAACAATATTTTTCAGGCTTAAAGACTTTCAATTTATTTATTTTTTGGTTTTTTTGAAATTAAAAAATAAACTGTCTGACCTACCAACACCCCCCAAAACACAACTGTTTTTAAACAAATTTGTTGAGTGATACCATGCAGAATTTTGCCTTACAAATCGAATCTGGCGGAATTCAGCAATCATTGAATAACACAGTATCAAATCTAATTGAACAAATTACTCCCGAGCTTCCTCATACAACTTTTGTGACTGATTTGGCATTTATCATGATCATTGGAGCAATAGTAACTCTTGCATTTTTTAAGATACGCCAACCTTTGATAATTGGATATCTTTTTGCAGGGATGCTAATTGGTCCTCTCTCGCCTCTTTGGTCATGGATTCTTCCTGAAGGTGGGCCTTCTGGAGGCATAATTGGAGGCGTAGGAATTTTATCTGATATTTCAGCTCTTAACCTCTTTGCAGAAATCGGTGTAATCTTGCTCCTGTTTGTAATTGGAATAGAATTTCCATACGCCAAAATTCGAAGTATTGGAAGAGTAGCTATTGGTGTAGGTACTATTGGATTAATGTCTACTTTAGGTGTTGTATTTTATGCAGCTAGTGCCCTTGGTTTGAGTTTTATGGATTCATTATTCATAGCAGCAGCTCTTTCCATTTCTAGTACTGCAATCATTGTGAAAATTTTTGAGGAGATGGGACGAATTAAAACTGAATCTTCTATTTTGGTTCTAGGAATTCTGATTGTAGAAGACGTAATTGCTGTTATTCTGATATCCTCTCTCCAATCAATTGCTCTGGTAGGTTCTGTCTCAATAGAATCTGTTATTGTAGTAATAATGGTGGCTGCTGGATTAATTGTAGGTACATTTACCATAGGTACTAAAATAATTCCTCCCTTAATCGATAGAGTTGCTGCTGCTGAACACCGCGAAATTTTACTGTTGAGTGTTTTGGGTGTTTGTTTTGGTTATTCTTTACTGGCAAACATTGTGGGCTTATCTGTTGCAATAGGCGCATTTTTAGCTGGAGTACTTGTGGCAGAATCCAAATCTGCAGAAGTTGCTAAGATTCTATCCAGTCCTATCAAAGACATGTTTGTTGCAATATTCTTTATCTCAGTAGGTGCATTGATGGATGTGTCTCAGCTTGAGAATTATATTTTCATCGCTATTGCCTTAATTGCAGTTGCCACAGGAATGAAATTTGGAGGTAATATGATTGGAAATATTTTGTTTCGTCAAAAACGTGGTAAATCTCTTCGTTCTGCCTTTGCGCTAGCTTCTCCAAGGGGAGAGTTTTCTATTGTAATTGTTAAAACGGGAGTGGATATTGGTGCAGTAAGTGCATTTTTGTTCCCATTAATTGGTGTAATTTCCATAATCACTGCATTTCTTTCCCCATTTTTGGTTAAGGCAAGTGACAAAATAGTTCCAGCTTTGAACGAAAAAGATGTCTGACGAATTAGAAAAACTTCTTGAAAAGGTTCATCAAGAAATAACTATTTTTGATTTTGATGGAAGACCTGTACCTTGTATAATTCTTGATGAAAAAAAATATGATGAAATTTTATCAAAAATTGCAGGAAAACCCACATCGATAAACACTGATCTTAATATTTTACAAGATGGATTAGGCCATGTTTTCGTCGAAGTTTTGTTAACATTTTCACAAGGAGGAATTATGGAAAAAATTTTGGTTAATGCAAACACAGATCTAAAATTTTTTGAATCTCTAGTGAAAACATCCATGATTGCTCTCTCATCACCAAAATCTGTCTATGGTAAAGACAATGTATTCATGATTCAACTCCCTAAACCTGAAAAAGCCCATGATGCCCTTGAAATTATTAAAAAAGGTTTGAAACAAAATAATGCCTGAGTGGTGCAGTTACCGGGATTTGAACCCGGGTCACGTACTTGGCAAGCACGAGTACTAACCAGACTGTACTATAACTGCAACAATCATGAGAAACGGATTTGGCTATTAAACTGTTTTTAACTATTTCATGCAACAAAAGTCATGGATGAAAAATTAAAAATCAAAATTGAAGAAAAAATTCAAGAGACCATTTCTAACAAAAATGAGATAAACCAAATATTAGAATCTCTGTCAAGTGTGGATGATTCCAAATCATTCATTCTTGGAATTGTCGTAGGTAGACTTTACAATGCATTTTACTATCAAACAAAAAGAATTCTAAATCGAGAACCTTCAAAAGAAGAATTTGTTGAATTTGTCGAATATTTAAAAAACCGAAAATCTGATTTTGAAAATTTATGGTGATGGTTTATTATGATCGAGTACTCTGATTGTTGGAGTTCCTGGCAATTTCACACAAGCACCTTTTAGAGCTTTTTTGGCAGCATTTACGTGTGTCTCGTTAACATATAATTCCATTATGCATTGTCCTTGATTTACTCTAGCTCCCAAACTCACTGCTTTTCCCCATGCTCTTCTCATTCCTTCTTGAAGTCTGTCTGCACCTGCTGCTGCAATCATTTTATTTTCTCTCAACAAGTTATGTGGGTAAATTCGTAATCTAGAATAGTATCCGGACTCACCGGTTGTTTTTTCTAATGTTTTATTTGCTGCTAATCTACATGCCTCTATTGCCATATGTCTGATCTGAACTTTTTCATTTATGAGTAATTGAACACAGTGTTGATAAGTTGCCTTTTTTCCACCCTGAAATTTTGCAATTTTTATTTGCGGTTTACCTTTGATGTATTTTTTTCTAGTAAATGGTTGTCCTGTACCATCTCTGTAATTAGCACCATGCATGATACCATCAAACTCAAATGCCCATATTTTAACGGTTAGACATAGACAATATGGCTATTTATCAAATTTGAATTAAGGCTAACTCGGACATACATATTCAAATATATTGAATTTCTAGGGGGGTCAATAAGGGCGATATGTAGAGATGTTAGATGATATTTGTGATTTTTGCAAGGGGGTGGGAAAGACCTCCTCATACGTATGTGTCTATTGCAACGGTACTGGAGAATGGAATCAAGCTGCACAGGCCTATATGAAAAACCATATTTGTCAGTGCATCGTTCTTGATAGAAAATTCTGCCCAGTTTGCAACAAAACATGTCATCATGACACTTCGTTGAATCCGAAACAGAAGATAGATCCTGGCAATGGGGGTATGTCTTCTAGAGAATCATACAAAAAGGAAATCGTTGTAGTGTAATTGTTTCAAAATTTTTGATTACCTTTTTTGATCTAGATGCATTACGATCTTACTATCATATCTCTTCAGAATAATAATTAATCATGAAGCATAATTATCTAATATTATATAATTTGAGAGTTCTCAACCAAGACCAAGATGGTTATGATGATTTTGATAAGCACTAAAATGGCCTTCAAAAAACCAAAAATCAATTCTAATCGTCAACATAAATAGGGATATTGAGAATTTTCTTAATTATGGATGAGACTCCAATAGTCGAAGGTGAATTAGTTTCTGATCAAACTAAAATTTCCAATAAAGATATGATTCATGAATTAGAACTAAAGGGGTATGGTGAAAAGGAGAACGAAAAATTATTCTTAAAATTTTTTGAATCATTATACTTACTATACTCTGATAAATTAACTCTAAAGAAAGGTAAGCGAAAAATTGATTTTGATAGTTTTATGACCATGTGTCAAAAACAAGATCCAGAAGCTCTTACAAAATTCTTAATTTATCGTGATTTACGAAATAGAGGATATGTTGTAAAAGATGGCTTTGGGTTTGGTTCTGATTTTAGAGTCTATGAGCGAGGACATTTTGGAGAGAAGGGAGCTAAATTTTTGATATTTGGACTAAACGAGGGACAACAAGAGAAAATGGGAAATCTTCAAAAAAAAATTGAAGAAATAACACAAATGGGAAAAGAACCAATAATTGCCGTAATAGAAAGACGCGGGGAAGTAATCTATTACAAAATCAACAGAATGAATTTTTATGAAAACAAAGCTAGGTCAGAACAGTCATTTCAAATTTAGACGTTAAAGGCCCACTCTGAGGAATATTTCACTAGATTGTTTTCTGCTGCATGAAGAAAATCATAAACTTCAATATGTTTGGTTTTGTTTTCCCATAGCTCCTCAAAATCTTTCATTTTTCTTTCCACTCGTGATTTATCATTCCAAGATGTAAACACATCAACAGACTCAAAATCTCTGGTTTGGACGGAAAAAGATTCTTTTGATGTACCGGTAAAAGCTACTATTTGGTCCTGCTCATCTAAAAACAATCCTATTCTTTCAGAGAAATGATCTGCAATTTGCTCTGAATGTGGTATTGCTACTTTGATTTCGATTTGACCTTTGTTTACAATATCTTGCAGTTTTTGAATTTTAGAATCTTTGATTAGTTTCCCATCGAATCTTTTGGTATATTTATCAGAGAACAACTTTGTCAAAATACTCAACTCTGCAGTTTTGAACCTGTGTCCCGTCACCATGCGTAATTTGGCTCCTCCCGAGGAAAAATTTTCAAATGCCATTGCTATTGTTACTAATGTTTGAATGGATAGATAGTCTACACATCTATCATATTCTATGCAATGGCTAAGACATGGAAAGAAAAACTCTGCAACAATATCGTCTCGATCTGAACGATACTCTTCTTTTAGGGAAATATCTCTAAGGCCCATTGCTATTATGACATAATTTTGTTATTTAAAGAAACAATTTTTTTGATTACAACCCTGAAATTTTCCAGATTTCATAAATACTAATTTTTATTCTTACTTTTATGAACAAACAAATTGTAATTTCAGCAATTGTTGGAGCAATACTCGTTTTAGCAATCACTGTAACTACACTTTCAGAAAATCAGGCAGAAGCTCAGACAACACCTTTTCCATCGCGTGAAAAGGTTATCTCTGTAACTGGAGAAGCTACCGCTGCTGTAGATCCTGACTTGCTTGTCATTACATTTGGAGTTGAAACCCAAGAAAAATCAGCAAGAGATGCATTAGTTGCAAATTCTGAATCAATGACTTCAATTGTAGATGCCCTAAACTCAATGGGAATTTCAGAGGATGAACTAAGTACCTCTAGAATCAACATCTATCCAATTTATGACAACTATCGAGATCCAAAAACCGAAAAATACACTCAGGAATTGATTGGATACAGAGTTACAAACACAATCTCTGTTGAGACAAATCAACTAGGAAAAGCAGCTGATATTATTGATGGCGGAGTCTCTTCTGGTGCAAATAGAGTGGAAAATGTATCTTTCACACTTTCTCCACAAAAGCAGATAGAAGTAAAAGATGAACTTTTAGGACAAGCAGTTATCAATGCAAAAACAAAGGCTGAAAATGCTCTTGCTCCTCTTGATCATAAGATAATTGGAGTAAAGGCTGTGACTTTGTCCGAGTTTGGAATGCCTCCTCCAATACCTGTGTTTAGTACAGCAGGATCTTTTGCTGAGGATGCTTCTTTCAAATCTTCCACGCCTGTATTCACCTCAGACCAAGATATTACTACGACAGCAAGCGTAATATTTCTGATAGGAAGCAACTAGCTTCTTTTTTTTATTTTCAAAATCAAGATGGTAAATTCATGTAAGACTCGAAAAAATTAACAAAAATTATTTTAATCTAGTCTTTACAAAAAACTCCAAATGGAATCTGGTCTAAATACCAATAAAGAAAAAAACCAACTAATTGATTCCATTCAGTATAGGGTTTTTTACGCTGAAATCAACTTGGAAAAAATTCCTAGCACCATTCCACTTGACATATTTCCCAAAGATAAAATCGCCAATGAGATTGCAATTGACGGATTTTTGTTTTATACAAATGCGGCCTTAGATTTGGTTTTTGCAGAAATTAATAAAAAATTAGAATTAGGACTACCTTCAAATCAAATCCAACCTGGGTACCTAATGACAGCTCTGAGCAAAAAAAATAATCCTGAAAATACTAAAGTTTTTGAGGAACTTGAGAAATACTTTCAAAAACCCATCCATGAAGAAAAAATGATTTCTGATAAGGAGTTCAACGATGGCCTTAATCGATATGGTTATGATGTTATTGGATTTCATGCAGAGTATGAAACTAGAGGTCAAGAAAAATACCAGCATTTTTGGAACCGTGCAAGTAGTAGGTTATGGGAAATAAGAAATCAACAAAATTTAGAATCTTATGATTCCCTGCTAAAAAACGCCGGAATAAGGGGAAAAGATGAGCCTAGAAATTATCTACGTGTTAAACTGGTAGAAGACAATGGTCCTTCTGTTTATTGGGACTCTGCTCACTATGAGAATCCAAAAAGGTATTTCTCAAATATCCTGTCTCTGGTCAAGGATTTCATAGATAAAATTCTTGAAATTCTAAAACCACTATATTTGCCTGACTCTAAAATTGCTTAATTTTACAGATTCATGTGTTCTAATTCATTCCTGTCTGATTAATTTTGATTCTCTTTCTAGGCACAAATACGCCTCCATTTAGATAGTAAATGTTAAAAGATAATACCAAAATTAGAAGATCCGATGAAAGGATTACTTTTCATACTTCCTTTGATTGTCTTTGGAATGGGTCTAGCATATGCAGAGCCACTTGAAGATATCCAAACCACTGTTTTGGATTATTCTAATAATACGGCAACTGTTCAAATAACTTGGAATGAAGATCCTAGTGCTTCTTCTTATCAAATAGGATGTGTTAGCTGTTTTCCAAACACTGTTGATTCTACTTCTGATAATAGTCTTGTAATTGATAATGTAACTCCTTTCCCAAATGGTTCACTTGCAGTACTTTATGGTATTGCTTATGATATTGAAAATAACATAATTGCAGCCAAACAGATTTTTGTTAATTTATCACAATAAGTTATCTTTTATTCTCCATTATTTCAAAACCTCAATTTGATATAATGAGTTCATTGAGTATTTCCAATACTGCTTAATTTTAAGGAATTTTTGATTTAATTAAAAAATAAATTAAGAATGTATAGAATAACTGAAAATTCTTAAATAATTTTTTACCTTATAGATAACATGGATTTTGATGAAAAAGATGAAAAAATCCTTAAACATCTTCTAGTCGATGCACGGCAATCTGCAAGACAATTGGCGCACAAACTGAACGTTTCAACAGTCACCATGATTTCCAGAATAAAAAAACTAGAACAAAAAAAAATTATCGAAGGATACACTGTAAGACTAAACCATGGGACATTGGGATATGATATCACGGGAATAATTGAAGTGACTACTACCAAGGGAAAAATGGTAGAAATTGAAGATGAAATAGCCAAAGTCGAAAATGTGTGTGCAGTATACGATATTACAGGAACTGCTGACATCATGGTAATTGGAAAATTTAAAGATCGAAAATCATTAAGTGCATTTGTAAAGAAAATTTCAAGCATACCAAATGTTGAAAATACAATTACTCACCTTGTCTTGAATACCGTAAAAGAGGACTATCGTTTCATATAATAAAAAATATTTTCGCAACTAAAGTCCCAGAGCATCATTTTCCTATTTTATCAAATTTCATGGTTACTATATGTAAAAATAATTTCAAGCTCCAAGTCTTTTGGAGATTAGACTCTAATCTTCCTCTACTTTTTTATTATATTCTTCAACTTGAAGATTGTATTCGTCAATTTTTTTATTTTCTTCATCAACGTTCTCTTCGAAAAGTTCAGGACTTTCTTCTCTAGCTCGTTTCATGAGTTCCTTGAATGTATCTGGGTCATCTTTTTGCAGATCTAAAAGTAATTTCCCTATGGATTCATCTAGATTACTCATATCAATTTCCCTATCTCTTATGGAGTATTTTTATTAATCTACAAAGGACTTTAGAATCCCTTTCTTACCAAAAATTATGATTCATGTGATAGAATAAGAAAATCAAGGTTAATTTCTAGGTCTTCTGCGAGGATTCTTTTCATAAAATTTCTCGACATTGTCGTTCCATTGTTGATTTTCTGGCAGACGTGAACGAGCATGGGGTCTTTTTCCATTATTTGAAAGAATTTCACTAAATTTTTCGTAGAATCTATCACATTCAGTAATCAGAACATCTAAAAATTTTGATGATTCTATTGATTCAGTACTTTTGGGATCCCGATGAGTCATAATGGATTTTTCTAAGGTGTCTATCTTTGCTATTTTTATTCGATATTCGCTAAGGACCCTATGTTCAAAAGAAATCATTTCAGTTTGTAGTTTAACGCACCAGTGTATGTTCATTTCGATTTTCACAAGAAAACCTACATAATTCATTTTGTTAGTTTCTCAATCTCTTCTTAGAATAATTTCAAATCCCATCAAGTTATTTATCAAAATAAGGAGATGTGGACAATACCTTCCTATTTGATTTTTAATCAAAACTACGGCGAACATCTTCTCAAAGCAAGAATTGTTCAATGCTATGATGAGTAAAATGCTCCCGTCGGGATTTGAACCCGAGATCACTGCCTTGAGAGGGCAGTATGCTTAGCCGGACTACACCACAGGAGCTTGATGAAAACGAGTAGTAATCATAATTTAAAGGAAATGCTTGCACATTGAATTCTTTAGTAAAATTAAGTGAGTTTGATGCTTTATACAAATTTGGGATTGAATATTTACTATGAACTTTGATGAACTTATTTCTCAATACCATTGGCAAAACTATCCTGTTGGTCTTAGCGGATGTAGAAATACGGATTCATCTTTGGAGATATGTGACTATGATCTTACTATATTTGATGAAAATTCTCCGAATGTAGAAACTATTCAACACAAAAATGATTTTGTCAAAATTCATCATGGCTCACTTTCAGAAACACAATCAAAAATTCTAGTTCAATATGATGACATGCAGATTATTCAAGATGAATCATGGGATCTTAGAATGTTGTTATCTAAAATTAAAGAAAAAAGAAATATTCTCTACAAGGATTATGCAAAAAACTCTTTACTTGAATCTATTTTCTGTTGTGAAAAAGCAAAACAAGGAATTAAAGAATCAAGTATTTTTGCACCTTGCTGGCAAAAATCTGCTTCATTTCTCTTAGCAGATGGAATTATGGCTTTAAACCAAATGAAATCTGGTTCATGTCACATGCTTGATGTAATGCGAAAATTTGAAAAAAACCCAATCAATGAAAAAATCTCTGTTGTAAATGAGACCGTAGGGATTGAGAGGGCCACTCCTTCTTTGTTGCAGAGAATGCTAAAATCCACAATTGGCTTTTCAGAAATGATAAACGGTGCCGATTCTTCTACTCTTATTCAGAAAAAACATGACTATTTCATATCCAATTCAATGCTTTCAGATTGTTATTTTTACCTCGGATATGAGACTAAGGAAAATTTTGTAAAACTAAAAGATTCTATAGAAAAAAAACCTGATCTTATTCATGTTCTCAAAATTGCCTTTGACATTGAAGCTGATTTGAATCTCCTTCAACAACAGGCCAATTTAGTTCAAAAGTCCTCAAATGAAATTTTAGAGTATATTGCTAGGCGCTAGTTCTTAGGGCATGTACTAAACTTTTAAAATAAGTGATTCCTTTGTGTAGTTATGACAGATCAAGCATGTGGATGCGAAGCAGACAGCGGCGATCCCGATTATGCATGCGACTGCGCAATGCAAGGACATTGTATATGCAGCGCAGATTGCAAATGTTCTACTAGCGTTTGTAAAGAAGCCGTTGGACAAATGTGATCAACGGTAACTTTCAATTTTATTTTTTATTTTTTAATCAGAATCCTCGTCTTCTTCAAGACCCCATGATTTTACCAATTCCTGTGTAAATTTTTCTGCTTGCTTGTCTCCGAGAGCAAACCCGCAGTTTTTGTGTGTAGGAACAACAGTCATTCCATCTAATTTGAATTCTACTTCATAGAGGTGGACTTTGGAGCATTCACACATTTGAATTTCAGGAGGATTTTCCTCTATATTTGCTTATTTGAATAACGTTTAACTATCTGTGACGTGAATTTTTGTCAGATTTGAAGATCTTAATTCTGTCGATTATTATGGGATTGTCTATTGGTTCCTTGGTACTTACTCCAGCATTTGCTCAATTTCAGCAGGGCGGTGTTGACTATCCGGGAGAATGGTTTGCAGGTGAGGGTTTGAAACAGGGTGATCTTTTCTCTTACGCCATGTGCCATATTGATTACAAGGAATGTGCAGAATTTGAGATGGATATTTGGATTAAAGACGATAAACAAGTTGGAAGCGAAGATGTATGGCTTGCAGATGTCGTAGTTTATGATGGAAGCAAATTAGTCAAGGGAGAAATGGAGTTAGGTAAACTAGCTCCAGAACCTACAGGAGGAAGTGCAGAATTAGGAGTTTATCGTGGAGCTTTCAAAACTTCCGTTGTTTGGTTATCTGCATTTGCAACTGGATACGATGAAGGTGGAAAAGAGGGTCCAAAAGCATTTTCTGATAAATCTTGGGGAAAAATAGGAAACATTGGTGGCGAGCAAGTGGTGCCAACTGCAGTGGAGGATGTGACTGTACCTGCAGGAACTTTTGAATCTGTTTTGATTACGTGGAAAACTGGTGGTGCAACTTCTAAAGTGTGGATTGTAGATGGATTTCCTTTCCCTGTAAAAGCCGACACTAAAACTCATGTCTCTGAAGGCATTCCTCCTCCAGAATACAAGTTTAGATTATTAGATTATCAAGAGAATGTACAAGAAGATCCTTTTGAAGGTATTGTGTCTTCTGATGAAATACTATCGTCTCTTGGATGTGACACTCAATTTGAAAAAGTTTCTGTAAAAAAGCCTACCAAAAATTATGATTACCAAGTCCATGTTTTCTATGGACCTGAATACCCTGTTCAAGGATGTGAAATGGAATTTTTAATTAAATTTATCAGTAAATTTGACGACACTGAATTTTTGAATCAAGTTCAATTTGATTTCTGGGTTGTAGATGACGATGGAAACAGGTTAAGATCAATAGCTGAAGATGAAGGAAGGCAATATCTTTACTCTCCATCAGGCCAATATCTACTTGACATGATAGTCGAAGAAGATCCAGGAACTGCACATTATGTTGTTTTGATTTGGGGGCTTGCTCCAGAGGGAATAGTTCCTAGTAACGCCGCTGATACCCTGCAAATAGATATTCCTATATCTGCACCAGAGGGGAGTAATGTTCCGGCCCCTACTGCCATACCAGATTGGATTAAAAACAACGCAGGTTGGTGGGCAGACGGACAAATTGATGATGACTCCTTTGTACAAGGAATACAATTTCTTATCAAAGAAGGAATTATGAAGATACCTCCAACTACCCAAGGTTCAGGAACTGGTTCCAATGAAATCCCTTCTTGGATTAAAAACAACGCAGGTTGGTGGGCAGACGGACAAATTGATGATGACTCCTTTGTACAAGGATTACAATTTCTTATCAAAGAAGGAATTATGAAAATCACCTCCTAAACAGAAATTTTGCATGAACATTCAAATTGATTATAATACAAGGACAATCAGGTTGATTAATTCACTATGGTAGGACTTGTTATTTATCCAAAGCGTCATCTTCAAAAATTAGTCAACAAAGGTGACTATGCTGAGGCAATCGAGTATGCTAAAAGTATAGAATCCAAATTTGAAGATGATTATGATTTTTGGTTCATCGTTGGCGGAATTTACTTTATTCTTGAAGATGCAAAAAAGGCAATATACTATTTTGAAAAAGCACTTTCTTTGAAAAATGATGATGTTGATACCTTGACAATGAAGACAAATGCACACCTATTCTTGGAACAAAAAGACGATGCCATAGAATGCTGTAAAAGAATTATTAAAATCGAGCCAGACAATTATGAGGCCCATGGACTGCTTGAAAAATTAGAAGATATAGACTAGTTTTGTTTTTTCATCTCATAGACGTTCTCAAGTAACCAATCACAAAATTTTGTTACCTTTTCATCAAACTCTGTCCAAATATGCACTGAATGTGGAAGTATGTCTATCTTCCAATCTTTTGTAAAAACTCGAACGCCTTCTTTGTCTTCATACATGTAGGCATCCTCAATTTGTATGTCATCTAAAATCTCTATTGCCTTTTCCTTTATGATGTTCCTGTCTATTGGAAACCTCTTTTTTTCATAGTCGATAATTAGGCTCAGGTCTCTTTTTCCATACATGTCATATTCATCAATTCTTCCTTCTTTTGGGAAATTTACTACCAAATTGATATTGTATTTTTTTCCTACATTTTTTCCAATCTCTACAATTTTGGAATATCCTATCGCGGGATTTTTCTTAAGCAAAAATCTGATTTGTGCCAAATCTCTCTTTAATTGTGTTTGAAGATCTGTAACAATATCAGAAAATATCATGACTTTAGTATGCTCAATCCCATTATATTCATTGATCATAGACAGGATTGGTTTTTTTAGATGATTGAATTATGGTCTGTAATGGCAATGCCTATGGATTATGATGGTCTTCGTACTGATGATGCATCCTTGAGAACTGACAACGTAAATGATTACAAAATCACTTGCATGGATTTTATCAAAGACATCTCAAAGGATTATCATGCATGGGTTGATTATTATCAACTTCCAGAAGATGAAGACAAAACAAGACGTGCAGGAATTGAATCTACAATAACAAGAACAAATGAATGGATTGCCAAAGTTGCCCAGACAATACAGGCAGTAGATGTTGTGATGAATGACGGCATTCAAAAAATGGCAGAATCTACTGCAGGAAAGCCATTTCAAATTGGAGTATTTGTAAATGGAACATCAAGTTACACAAAGGCAAATTCTGGAATTATTGATGTAAATGTAAAAGCTGCAGGAAGAAAAGGTCGTAAAACAAAACTCGGATATCACTTCAAAAATGACCGTTTTCGAATAGAATCAACATGTGATGCTCATTTGGATGAATCAAATTTGCCTGAGGGAGAATTTGACTTGATGGACATTCATCTCAAACTTCATGCTGAAAACGCAAAACAACGAGATGTGATTTCATTTACTGTAACTGTAAGTGAGATGGAAAATAATGTAGAGCTTGACCGCCGAGGTTTGACTACTGTTGTTCATATAGTGTAATTTCTATTGCTACTCTCTTTTCTTTAGCTCTTTCTTCACCTGGATATTTTAACTGAGATATTTTCTGATTCAAAATATCATCATCAACGATTTTGGCTGATCCTATGAAATTAGAATTATTGTAAATCACCTTTACTGTGGGATTTGTAAGAGCATTTTGAAACCAGTCGCTGTCTGGTCTGTGCCTTGAAAAGTAAATTTTGTCATTGTATTTTACCCCTCTTAGCATCACTTGATGCTCTCTTCCCGTGACTCTTCCTTTAGTTATCAAAATACCTCTAAAGGGACTATCATGATTTTCCACGCAGGAATAAATCTGTCAAGTAATTTAACCCCATTGATAGAAATTTCTGATATTTGGTATCATAAGCAAATCTCTACAGATTAGATCATGTCAGTTAAACTTGAAGATTCTCCCAAAAATATGGTTACTGCCGACTCTTTTACTGGAAAAAAAGTAATCGATAGAGAAGGAATAGAATATGGAAAGGTAAAGCATATCCACATCAACCCAAACACCCTATGCGTATGTGGTGTGACTATACATCAAGGATTTCGTAGAGATTATTTTCTCTCAGAAGATTATATAGATAAATTTACAGAAAAAACCTTACTCCTTAGTAGACCTCCAATAAGAATAGGAATTCCAGTTATTGATACTGATAGAAGAAAAATTGGTAAAGTAAAACGAATTCACAGACATCCTGACACCAAGGAGATAGAATCAATTGAGATTGCAGACGGCTTTGCACATTCTAGAATCCTCTCAAAATCTGAAATTTGGGGAGTCGGTGAAAAAGTGATACTTGGAATGACAAAGGATCAATTCAAAAAACTAGAGTAATTTTAGGTCTCTTTAGTCATTCTTTTCATTAACCATGCCCATTCAGGTCTTTCTTCCTCTTCTTTATTCTGAGCATCTTGTTTCATGCAAAATTTCTAAAATTTCATTATGATTTGAATTGTTAGTGTAATTGTTTTTCACCAAATAGTTTCTTTTAGGACATTTTGGATAAAATTAGGAAAAAGGAGATCAAACCTAATCAAGTATCGGGCAATAGTGAGAAGGGCTTGATTCCTAAATTGTAATAATTTTTTAGTACATATAAAGAGCACGTATAATTTATCAGTAAAGCATCGATTTTGAAAATTAATAGATCATGGTATTAGATGTGATGTGACAAATCCAATACCATGGTGTGCTAGGTAAGTGTTTCTTGCAAAATTTCTATTTAATATCGATGGACGATTTGTCAGAAAGAAAACTATGATTACTTTTCTTGTAAGTTTTCTTGTAATTCTTCATAATGCTTTATTGATTCTAGAAGCTGATCTTTAGAAATGGTTCCTTCTGCGATTATCTTTTGATATAGTTCTGGATAGATAAATTCCCTCTCCGAATATTCTATTATTTTCCCATAATCTTCCTGAAAATAATGTGGTATTTCTCCTGAACCTAAAGTAGATTTTACTGGAAATCCGTATGCATAGGCAAGAACATCGTGCCTGAGACCCTTTGTTTTAAAATCATTTAGTGGCAAATGAGTTTGAAGAAAATCTATGACTTCTGGTTTGTTTATTATCCACTGATGCAACCATTTCTCATCTTCAATTTTGTGATACTTCATTCGGTTGTAAATGAAAAAAAGATCGAATCGTAAGATATTATGTCCGATTATTTTGAGCCGGTCAGTCCCAGATCCTCTTTGTAAATCAACTACTAGATCATAGAATTTTTTGAGCATTTCTTTTTCCCCCATCTCCCATTCTTTTAATCGAAAGACATGACCCTTGTTAATTTTGTATGTGATGAGAATGACTTTTCCTTCAAATGGTGTAAGTCCACCTCTATCAAACCTCCAAAATAAATCTCGGTCATGAGAGGTTCTGCTTAATTCTCCAGAATCAATTTTTTCTTTTGTTCGAAAATACTCTTCTTTTGTAAATGAAGGAGCAGTTTCAATATCTAAAAAAAGATCCGGCATCATTAGAAGATCACCTGTATGGGAAATTAGTTTTGTGAAACAAAAGAGATTGAGTTGGGATTGATTTTAAATTGATAAGTTTAGATCTCTACTGCCTTCCTAAAATCACATTAATTGCACTCAAAAGTGAATCCTGATCATGTACATCTTGTCCTGTATTCCAAATCATGACTCCGCCATATCCATTATCTAAAACATATTTTGTTTTTTGTTGAACCAAATCGATTCCATTAAAAAAATAATCATTACAATTATTGTCTGATGGTGATGGATTGCAAATAGAGACAATTTCGTTGTACTTTAAGGCATTTGTGTTGCTATCCCGTCCATAAAATGGAATTCCAAGCAGTAGTTTTTCTTTTGATATTCCTTCGTTATGATACATTTCTAAGGCTAAAATAGAATCCTCAAAAGTCGAGTGCTCTGCATTACCCCAATTCATATCATATGCCATAACATTTACCCAATCAACATAATCCGATGCAGTAGATTTTAGCTCAACTATTTCTCCACTTGTGGCAACTGTCACTGATTTTCCTAGAGGTTTTAATGCGTTTGACAAATCTGACAACAAAATATCTTGACCATCAATTTTTTCCTGATTAATTTCGGTTTCCCAATTAATGTCAATTCCATCCAAATTATTATCCAAAACATATTGAACTATATTTGAAACAAAATTTGCTCTGGCAGTACTGTTTGCTACCATTATTGGAAATCCCTCCGAAGCACCCCCTCCACCTGCCGCAATCAAGACGTTTACCCCTGATGAATGAGCTGAATCACGAATTATTGCGAGGTCATTTTGATTAACCACGCTTGTATCAAGTGTCCCGTCAGGATTGGGCCAAATATGAAAATAAATGATATCTGTCACTTTGGAATATTTGATAGATTCTAAACTTGCAGATTCCCAATATGAAAAGTATCCGACAATTCGTTGGGGTGACTCTGCATTGGCAGTTTGTATGGATAGTGCGAATTGAAAACCTGTAAATCCTGTCAAAATTAACATTCCAAGAATTATGGGCACCGTTCTTCTTACTCTATTCACTTTTGTCCTCCCTATCGCCAAAATTATTTTTGGAAAAATTCCTATTAAAGCTGGTTAACTGTAATAGTGATTTTTAACACAATTTATGCTTGAGACACTTGTTATTCTTCTCAAAAAGTGTCTCATCAAAATATGAAAATTATAAAATTAAAAATAAATGAAAATCAAAATCTTCCAAATCAGGAGTTACCCTTATTGCATTCTGTACATTTTGGGATCCCATCAATTACAGTAATTTCTACATTTGATGAATGACATATCTGACATAGACCCTTCATATTAGAAAAAATTTTCTAGGCCTTTAAATTTTTTATGAGGATCGACTACAAAAAACGCTTAGCAATTTATAATTGAGATTGCCGCCTAAGGTATTGTATTCTATAGAAACAAAGTCTCTTTCCAAGTCTTTTGGTGATGTAAAAGCAGTTGATGATATTTCCTTTTATGTTGAAAGTGGAGAGATCTTTGGTTTTTTGGGTCCAAATGGTGCTGGAAAAAGCACAACCATGATGATTCTAACCACTCTACTAAAACCCACATCAGGACACGCTTTGGTTTCAGGGTTTGATGTTAGAAGAAACCCAAAACAAGTTAGAGAAAAAATTGGCTATGTGCAACAAGAGACTACTGTTGATGAATACCTTACGGGAAGAGAAAACCTGCTATTGCAGGCAAGACTAAATCATATTCCTAAAGACCAGATAGATTCGAGAATTGACGAAGTCTTAGAATTAATTGAATTGTCGGACAAGCAAAACGAGCCAGTAGTTACCTATTCTGGTGGCATGCGAAAAAGATTGGATATTGCCGGTGGTCTTTTACACAGGCCCAAAGTCTTGTTTTTAGATGAGCCAACAGTAGGCCTTGATATCCAAACAAGACGAAAGATTTGGGAGTATATTAAAAAAATCCATGAAGAGTTTGAGATGACAATATTTCTCACCACACACTACATGGAGGAAGCCGACCAGCTCTGCGATAGAATTGGAATTATTGATGGCGGAAAAATTCAGATAATTGATTCTCCTCAGAACATGAAAAGTGCTATGGGAAATGAGGTGATTTCCCTTTCAATTGAAAACACTGAATCAGAAAAACTCTTCTTGTCAGAACTAGAAAAAATCGAACTAATCAACAAAATTAATCAGGACCAAAACAAGATTATCCTTTTTGCATCAAAGGGAACAGAGGTAATTCCAAAAATATTTCAAATATCTTCTGATTTGAAAATTAAAATAATCTCCATCTCTTTAACTCAACCCACCCTAGATGACGTATTCATCTCATACACTGGCCACGAAATAAGAGAGGAAGAAGGTGGGTTTAATCGAAGACGTGAGCATGCAAAGATGAAGAGGTTACGTGCATGAACTCTTTGATGTATGACACCTATACAATTTTTTGGCGTGAGCTAAAACGATATAAAAAATCACGTAGTGGTGTTTTAATTAGATTAATCCAACCTGCAATTTGGATTATTGTTATTGGAAATACTTTTTCTGGTACTCAACCACTCATACAGTCAGTCGGGTTTGAAGGCCAATACATAGAGTTTATGGCACCTGGTGTCATCATCTTGACTGCAATATTTACTAGCATTTTTGGCGGAGTAAACACCCTTTGGGATCGAAGATATGGTTTTATGAATAAGGCATTAACCTCTCCAATTTCTCGTTCTGCAATCGCGTTAGGTAAAATGTCTGCAATATCTTTGATTGCAGCACTTCAAGCTAGCTTGATTTTGGGAATTGCTCTTGCAATAGGGGTATCATTTCCAAATCCAATAATGATTGCCCCCATCATGGCAATTGTAATTTTATTTTCTTTGGGTTTTTCGGGTATTTCTGTAATGATTGCAGCTACTGCCAAATCTCAAGAGACCTTCTGGGGAGTGATCAACTTTCTTGGGATGCCTTTGTTTATGCTCAGTCCTGCTCTATTCCCTCTAGAATTACTTCCTGACTGGCTTGCATCTGTGGCAAAACTCAATCCCGTAACCTATACTGTTTTACTAGTTAGAGAAATGATGACAGGTGTTTCAGAAGGAGGTGTATCTGCATTACTCAGCATTGTGGTGATCTCTGTATTTGTCCTGGTAATGGTGGGCCTTGCAAGCTATGTCTTTACTCGAGAAGTAAACAAACCATTTTGATTTTTATCTAATAATAACAAATATTTTTTGAACTTTCTCTATATAGTTATACTAGTACTATCTATCAACTTATTCCAACATTAGAAAATGAAGATAGAGCTTATAATTCGAAAATAAAACCGATTATCAATGACTACAAAAAATCTAAGAATGACTTCTCTATTCGGTATGCTTACATTGCTTGTAATGCTGTCTTTGGCAGGAACTCAGAATTCTTTTGCTGAAGAAAATACCTTCAAAATGGCCGAAAATGCTTCTGCTGAATTTACCTTCAACTTTAGAGACGGTGTAGAAATTCATCAATTCCCTGTCTTTAAAATGACTTCTGATTTTGTATCAAATGATGGTACAACTTTTGAGGTTGAGGGAATTATTGGCAAATCCCCTTATCTTCACAAAGCTTTGGATGAGGCATACAAAAACCGTATGATGACTTCAAGTGGAAGTAGTTTTGAGTATGATTATAGATATTTTGATGTAGATGTGGATTTGAAACGCGATAACCAAACAATCAGAACACTCTATTACTATAACTGTGAAATTTTGGACTACGAAGCTGTAACCCTAAATTCAAATGATTATGAAAGTTACACCTCATCAAAAACTGGATTTGCAGTAGTTGACAAAATTGAATTCAGATGTGGTGGTTTAAACGGTGAAACTTCTGAAAACACAATCATTCAAAATACTGATTATGGTGAGACATACAACTTTGCAGAAAATGTGCGGACCTTCATCACCTTTGAGTTTGATGGAGGAGTGGAAAAAATTGAATTTACAGGATTTGAGATAAATTCCGGATTTGAGGAATCTGATGATGCTGTAACTCCAAGTTTTAGTGTAGAAGGTGTTGTCAATTATTATCCGTTATTGTATAATGCAATAGACAACGCTAGAAAAGTTTCAGGTGGCTCATATGGGTTCAATACTGATTTTGAAGCATTGGTAGAATTTTCAAATGGTGAAAAAACTCTGAGATCTCTTGATTTTAGGGATTGCCGTGTATCTGGAGCAATAATCAACACAGAAACTGACAAAGAAGAAGGCTTTACCGGAAAAAGTGGGTTTGCATTAGTAAATGAAATTGATTTTGATTGTGCAGGACTCAAACCATTGAATGTAAACTATGATGAACTTTACAATGGTGCTCCTATTTGGAGAACAACGTTGATTGAAAATGAGCAATTAAACGATTCCTTACCAATGGTAGATGACCTTCGAGTAATAGCCACTTTCACATTCAGTAACGGTGTTACAAAACTAGAATTCCCAATATTCAAACAAGGAAATGTTTTATCCCAATCTAATCCAACATTTGAGTTAGAAGGCATTGTAGGTGATTACCCATTACTGTACAAGAGAGTAGATGACAATCTCCGTCTTCAAAGTGTCTCTGGCGTTAATACGTTTACAGACCTTTTTAATGTTGATGTAGATCTTGTCAATGGAGAAACCATACGAAGTTTCAATTATGCCAAATGCCGTGTTGTAGATTATGATGTTGGTTCGGATATGAACAAAGAAGAAAGTTACATCAAAAAACAATTTGCATTAGAGAACTCCTTTGACTTTGAGTGTCAGGGATATCATCCAAACAATCCTTTCTATGATGTGATGTTCAAATCAAATATTGAGTCATCTTCAATTAGTTCCAATGATCTAAGAAACACTGATGATTGGGAACCTGGATTTTACGTCCCATAAAACTATTTTTTCTTTTTGTTTTATCTAAATTTCTTACCTGTTGTTTTAACTTGATTTTTTAAAAATATTTGAAAAATTAACTACATCTAATTTTTTAGAACTCCAATAATAGATCTAATGAAATTTCTTTAAAATTTTATTTTTTCTCTGATTTAATTTGGTTAATGTAGAAAGATCGCATAAAATAATATTTTTTATAATTTTTATGTATAATTTTTTGTAACTAACTATCTAAGGTTGCTATATAGATACATAGATTGTATGTACAACAAGGTTAATTCTAATTTTATTTTGTAGGGGTTATGGGACAATGGCTATCTTGGGTAAAATCCAACGAAAAAGAAATTTTAACAATTCTCGACAATTTGGCAAAAAAATCAGTTGAAAGCTCTGAAGCATTATTGGTTTTGCTTGATGACTTAGGAAATACTGAAAAAATGGAAAAAGTTAGGAGACTTGAATCCGAGGGAGATGTTCTTACAAGGGATATTTTTTCTGAACTAAACAAAACCTTCATCACTCCATTAGATAGAGAGGATATGCAACGAATAGCCTCAAAAATTGATGATGTGATTGACTTTGTGGATGGAATAGCAGCTAGATTATACAGCTACAAAATTGAAACTGCTCCTCCATTTTCAAAAATGATGATTGAAGAATTAGTTAAAGCAACTAAGGAAGTAGAATATATGACATCACAACTACGCAAGATCAAAAATCCACAAGACATGATAACTCACTGCAGAAATACTAGTGATATCGAGCATAAGGTGGATGACCTGTATAGAGAAGCAATAAAAGAATTATTTGAGAGTAATGATGCAATCCACATAATTAAACTAAAGGACATCTATGAATCGATTGAAACAGCCTCTGACAGATGTGTTGATGTTGCAGACGTCATTGAAGATATTGTCCTAAAATACACCTAGGTAAACAAAATGTTAGAACTAGCGATTGTAGCAATAATTATAGCATTAATCTTTGATTTTGTAAATGGATTTAATGACTCTGCAAACTCTGTAGCTACAGTAATTGGCACTCGTGTCTTAAAACCACTTCAAGCCGTAACCTTGTCAGCTGTTGCAAATTTTGTTGGACCTTTTGTTTTTGGTGTTGCAGTTGCCTCCACCATTGCAAAAGGAATTGTTAGTATGGATGATATTACAATTTACATGATAATGGGCGGACTTGCAGGTGCAATTACCTGGAGTACGCTCTGTACTTATTTTGGATTACCAATCTCAAACAGCCATTCACTTGTTGGTGGAATAATGGGTGCAGGAATTGCCGGATTAGGGTTTGAAAAATTAGTTTATGGAGGATTGACAAAAGTTTTTGCAGGAATTGTTATCGCACCAATTGGTGGAATAATTTTTGGTTTACTGCTTACTGGATTAATAATTACAATTTTTGCAAGCAGGCGGCCTGCTGTTGTAAACAAAACTTTCGGTAAATTACAAATCATTTCTTCAGGTTGGTTTGCTTTAACTCATGGTGCGAATGATGGACAAAAAACCATGGGAATTATTGTATTAATTTTAGTTTCAGTTGGATTGCTTGATGATTTTGAAATGCCTATTTGGGTAATCTTTGCTGCAGCCTCCGCTATGGGATTGGGAACCTTCTTTGGCGGCTACAAAGTAATCAAAACACTTGGCGTAAAAATTGCGAGATTACGACCATATCAAGGATTTTGTGCTGAAACTGGCGGTGGTTTAATGCTTGCAATCTTTGCATATCTTGGAATTCCTGCCAGTACCACTCATGCAATTACTGGTTCTATTATGGGCTCGGCAGCAGCTAGAAGAAAAAATGCTGTAAGATGGAAAGTAGGGCGACAAATTGTATATGCATGGATTATCACAATCCCTGGCGCGGCAGCATTCGGAATTGGATTTACGTACTTGATTCATCTATTCGTTTAACACATTCTCTTGGTTTTTATTCAAGCATAATTTGGCTGAAATATTCAAATGGAAATCCTAGAACTAATCCAGTCTAATCTCCTCACTCCGATAATTCTATTCTTCTTGTTTGGAATTATTGCAGCTAGAATAAAATCTGACTTGAAGATTCCTGAGGCAATTTCAGAATTCTTACCAATCTATCTTCTAGCTGCAATTGGTCTTCATGGTGGAATTGAGATGCGAAATACTGGATTTGAAAACATGTTGATTCCAATGCTTGTTGCAATTGGACTTTCATTGTTGTTTACATTAAACCACTATCAGATTCTCAGACGATTGGGAAAATTCAACCTCTTTGATTCTTATGCACTTGCATCAACTTATGGTGCAGTAGGTGCAGTACATTTCTCTGTAGGATTATCATTTTTGAAAAATCAAGGAGTAACTTCTGAAGGATATATTGCAGCAATTCTAGCAGTATTGGAACCTCTCGCTTTCATTTTAGCAATATTTATGACAAATATGGCTGTATCAAAACAGATCAAAGCAAAGAAGCAATCTTTTACAGATGCGGATTCTACAGAAATCGATATCGGATTAAATCAAACTAAGACAAAAATCTCAAAAGTACTACATGAATCAATTACTGGAAAAGCAATAGTAATTCTTCTAGGAAGTATTGTGATTGGTTACATTATTGGTGAAGAAGGTTTTGAATCAATCAAGATTGTATTTGATGATATGTTTACTGGGGCAATAGTAATTTTCATGATTGAAATGGGCATAATTGCCGGTCAAAGACTCGATGATATCAAAAAAGTAGGCATTTTTCTTACTGCCTTTGCCATAATCATGCCCCTATTCAATGGAACAATTGGTACTCTTGTAGCAACTGCACTTGGATTGAGCGTAGGTGGTGCAGTCATGTTTGGATTGTTGATGGCTAGTGCTTCATTTATTGCAGCTCCGGCAGTCTTGCGCCACGCTATACCCCAGGCAAAACCAAGTCTATACATAACATCTGCCTTGGGAATAACATTCCCATTCAATATTATTGTCACGTTGCCAATCTTGTTTACAATATCTACATTTGTCCATAATGGAGAAGGAACGATAGATTTATTCAATTTCATTACAAAGGGATTTTAATGAAACTGTACAACGTTAAAATGCTTACAATTACTTGTGAGATTCTAGCACAAGAAAATATTATTGAGATTCTCAAAAAACATGACATTACTGGATATACAACTTATGAAGTTGATGGAAATGGAGAACGCGGTTTACGTGGACAGGGATTCAAAAATGAAAAGAATGTCAAAGTTGAAGTAATTATGAGGGAGGAAAAATTACCTGATGTCGTAGAAGAAATATCTCGAACTCTTTTTGCAAATTTTGCTATAGTGCTTTATGTTAGCGATGTTGGTGTACTGCGACCTGAAAAATTTTAACAACAAGATTCATCTGAACACAAAACAGGAATCTTTTTGCTTGCATTTTTAACATTTGATATTAATTCTGATAACTGATTGTTTGAAATTGCATACATTGCCTTTTTTCCTTCATCTCTTGACTTTACAATTCCACATTTTTTTAGTGTCTTGAGATGGTGTGAAACTAGAGGTTGATCTTTTTCCAATTTTTCTACAAAATCATTTACACACAGTTCTTTGTTTTTTTGCAATAATTCTAAAATCTCAAATCTTGTTTCATCACATATGCACTTTAAGAGACTGACTCCGTTCATATCAATCTAAATTTATATAAACTAATATTTATGTGATGGCATGGGTTCAAAAAAAATCCTTTTTGTGTGCGTAGAAAATGCTGGCAGAAGTCAAATGGCAGAAGGGTTTCTTCGAAAATACGCTCCAAAATTTGAGGTAATTAGTGCGGGAACTAAACCAAATTCTCAACTAAACCCTACGGTCGTTGAAGTAATGAAAGAGATTGGAATTGACATTAAAAAACAAACACCAAAAGAGCTAACAGATGAGATGGTTTCTTCATCAATTATTGTCAACATGGGCTGTATGGACAAAGATTCATGTCCATCTCTTTTTGTTAAAGATGTAATTGATTGGAATATTTCGGATCCAAAAAATCAAAACATTGAACAAGTAAGAGAAATTCGTGATCAAATAAAAAATGAAATTTTGAATCTTATAAAAAAATTAGAGACAACATAATGACGTATTCTAACCTTCAAATCTTCATCGTTGAGCTAATTGGAACTTTCATTCTTGTGATATTTGCAACCGGCTCAATTGTGTATGACGTTCAAATTGGCGGTCCTTATGGAATTTGGTTTGCCGCAGTTACTCCATTCATTGCACTAATTATCGGTGTTTACTCTTTTGGAAAAATTTCTTTAGCTCATTTCAATCCAGCTGTAACTATTGGTTATTACATTACTGGACACATATCAAAAATTCAGATTGCTTGGTATTTTGCAGCTGAAATTATTGGTGCAATCCTTGGTTCGTTATTTGTGATGACCTTTATTGGTGAAGAAGCTAATTTAGGTGCTAATGCCCCAAATTATGATTATTCCTTACTTCTAATATTCCCAATTGAAGTTTTGGCATCGGGATTACTGATGGCAGTAATCTTCACGGTTGTTTACACAAAGGGTTTGAAAGGATTTAGCGGAATTGCAATTGGTGGAATAGTTGGCTTAGATATTTTCTTTTTGGCATTTATTTCTGGGGCATCAATGAATCCTGCAAGATCTTTGGCACCTGCTTTACTTTCTGGATTTTTAAACGATCTTTGGCTTTACTGGAGTGCGCCCTTTGTTGGAACAACTATCGTGGCGTTTCTATTTAGAGGGAAATTCATCAAACAAAGAAAGATGGAAAATTCATGATATTACGAATAATAATGACTGATTTCAGGCTATAATGTTGACAAATTCTAAATTGTTTTCTGATTCTAAGAAAGTCATTCCTTCTGGAGTAAATAGCCCTGTGAGGTATTTTGAGCCGTACCCTTTCTTTACAAAAAAATCAGATGGGGCCTACATTTGGGATGAGAATAATAAAAAATACGTTGACTTTTGCAATGGCTATGGTGCCTTACTTTTGGGACATCGAAGAAAGGAAATCATTCAAGCAGTTTCCAAACAACTAACCAAAGGCACTTTGTATTGTACTCCCACTAAATTAGAAACAGAATTATCAAAATTGATCATTGGAAATTTTCCATCCATAGAAAAAGTTCGTCTAATGAATACTGGTGGTGAGGCCACCATGACTGCAATTCGTCTTGCACGTGGATTTACTAAAAAGAAAAAGATAGTAAAATTTGAAGGATGCTACCATGGAGCACATGACTCGGTTTTAGTCAAAGCCGGTTCTGGTTCAGCACATCAGGGAATTTCTGTTTCTGATGGTGGATTAGATGAGATATCAAAAAACACTTTGGTTGTTCAGTATAACAATGCAGAAGATCTTGAGAAAACAATCAGAAAAAACAAAGACATTGCAGGAGTTATTGTTGAGCCAATTCTTGCAAATATGGGCTTGATTTTACCTGAAAATGATTTTCTCTCAGATATTCGAAAAATTACAAAAGAAAACAATATTCCATTGATTTTTGATGAGGTAGTAACAGGATTTAGAGTTTCACCTGGAGGCGCACAAAAGCATTTTGGAATAAAGCCTGACATTACAACACTTGCAAAAGCTTTGAGCAATGGATTTACAATTTCTGCAGTTGGCGGAAGAAAAGAGATTATGGACTTACTCTCCCCTGGCGGAAGCGTGTACCAGGCAAGTACATTTGCAGGAAATCCTGTTTCTGTTAGTGCTGCGATAAGCTCCATCAAAACTATAAACAAAATTAAGAATAAACTCTACTCTAAGCTAGAAAAGTATAATCTGAGATTTACTCGTGCTCTGGATGATATGGCAACTGACATGAAAATCCCTCATCAAATCAATTCTACGGCATCCATGTTTCAAATCTTCTTTACTAACAAACCTGTTGTAAACTATGAATCCTCAAAGAACGCAAATGCAAAGAAATTCAAAAAAATGTTTAATTCCTTACTGAAAAATGGCATATTCATTGCACCCTCTCAGTTTGAAGTTGTTTTTCTTTCTGATGCTCATTCACAAAATGACTTGAACAAAACACTTGATGCATACCAGGCTGCCCTAAAATCGGTGAAGAATTGAAGTACACTATAGGGGCAAGAGGAAGTCAACTTTCTCTTGCACAAACAAAATTGGTAATATCTGAATTAACAAAATCAGATCCCCAAATTAATTTTGATGTTAAACCAATAAAGACACAAGGTGATACGGATTCAAGACCGTTATTTACAATTGATCAAAAAGGCATATTTGAAAAAGAAATTGACAGGGCAGTGGCGCAACACGAGGTAGATTTTGCCGTACATAGTCTCAAAGATGTTCCCTCAAAACTAGATGATGATTTGACTCTTGCATGCATTCCTAAAAGAGAAATGGTAAATGACGTTTTCATTTCTGCAGATAATTCTACTCTGGAAGCAATCAAGCCAAATTCAGTAATAGGTACTAGTTCTCTTAGAAGGGCTGTGCAAATTTCACGAAAGAGACCCGATGTAATCGTAAAACCTATTCGTGGTAATATTGAAACAAGAATCAAAAAAGTTTCCGGAGAAAATTATGATGCAATTGTTTTGGCACAGGCGGGAATAACTAGACTAGGCATTGATGTGTCTTTTACCCCACTATCTATTGATGATTTTTACCCTTCACCTGGTCAAGGGGCCTTAGCAATTGTCGCCCGAAAAGATGATACAAAAACAATTCAAATGTTAAAAAAAATTGAAGATAATGATTCTAGATTGGAAATAGAAGCAGAACGAGCATTGTCTGATTTTGTGGATTCTGGATGCCGATTTCCAGTTGGTGCCTATGCAAAATCAAATGGACAAGATATGATCATCAAAGTTAATGCATTCTCCGTTGATGGACAAAAATCGCTGTATGTTACAAAAACTGGCAGTAAAGATGATCCTCACTCTTTAGGAAAAAAAGCAGGAGAAGAACTTCAGCAGAAGGGAGTAAAAGACCTTGCATTAAATTGGAGAGAAAAGGTAGAGGAGTGGAATAAGAAATGACAGGTAAGGTCTATCTTGTAGGCGCAGGTCCCGGGGATCACAAATTAATTACAATGAGAGCAGTGGAGCTTATTCAAAAAGCAGATGTTGTGCTATACGATAGGTTAGTCAGCAAAAAAATCATCTCAATGATTCCAAAAAAAGCTGAAAAAGTCTATGTCGGACGCGCAGTAGGTGATGATACTACTCATCAAAACAAAACTAATGATTTGATGGTAGAATATGCAAAATCCAAAAAAAATGTTGTAAGACTGAAAGGCGGAGATCCTATAATTTTTGGCAGAGGCGGAGAAGAAGCTGAGTTTCTAAAATCTCACAAAATAAAATATGAAATTGTCCCAGGAATTACCTCCGGTATTGGTTCGGCAACATATGCTGGAATTCCTCTCACTCATAGAAAACATGCATCATCAGTTGTATTTGTAACAGGACATGAAGATCCTGAAAAGAAAAACGAAGTTGTAAAATGGAAAAGACTTGCAAAATCAGTTGACACTATTGTTATCATGATGGGATTATCTAGAATTGATGTGATTTGTAAACAGCTAATTGCTGGAGGAATGGATAAAAAAACACCTGTTGCTGTGATTCAAAATGGCAC
>JACEMX010000064.1 GCA_013867335.1 Candidatus Nitrosomaritimum aestuariumsis | reverse complement strand
ATGGCCGAAGAAAAAACTTGTGATTGCAATGATGTTCATCATACAGGTCATGACTACATACACTACAAACATGTGGGAGATCAATGCATACATCCAGATGGTCATTCTCATAAGATTGGTGAAACTTGATGACAGTAGAAAATGCCAAAATGCGGTTAAGTGATCTAATAGCAGAAAGAGAAGAGTTGGCAAAATTGATTGGTAAAGAGATGAATTATGAAATTTCAGATTCGGCAAAAACTAGTGTGATTGCTACTGTTGATTTTTTAAAAGATGAAATATCTACGTTGAAAGAGATTTTAAAGGAGTTAGACTAGTATCCTCTACTATTTCGATCAGGCTTGTCAATGTTTGGATTTCTGAATCCATGTTTTTCCATCATATGATTTAGGAATCTAATATCATCAGAAAATTCTTGTCCACATACTGTGCAATTAGTCATTTGTCTAAATCTGAAAAATTCAATATTAATAGATTGATTAAATTGAAAATGCCAGCACTGTTGCTTCCCAAGAGCTCTCGCATCTTAGTAGCACAACAGCGACATTAGGTTTGACTTCCAAGTTCGGAATGGGATTGGGTCGCACCCTAACGCTATGGCCGGCTTGAAGGGTATAATCAAATTCTTATCTATTAAGGTAACGCCGCGGTTCGGAGAGGTTCAAAAGAGGTATAAAGCAAGGATTTACCGAGATACGACATGACTCATAGAGTTGGCGTGCTGGATACGGAACTATGTCAGCCAAAAAAATGTGGTTTGGAGTGCATAAAGTACTGCCCAGTAAACAAATCAGGCGCCGACTGTATCGTTCTAAATGAAGAGTCAAAAAAGGCAAGAATCGATGAAGACATCTGCAATGGTTGTGGGATTTGTGTAAAGGTCTGCCCTTTTGATGCCATTACAATTGTTAATTTGGCAAGTGAACTGGCAACTGACAAAATTCACCAATATGGCCCAAATTCTTTTAGACTGTACAAACTTCCAACTCCAAAGAAAGGAGAAGTTGTGGGATTACTTGGAAGAAACGGAATGGGTAAAAGCACAGTTGTAAATATTCTATCAGGAACACTCAAACCAAATTTGGGAAGATATGAAAACCCTCCAGAATGGGATGAGATTTTAAAATATTATAGTGGAACTGAGTTAAAATCACATTTTGAAAAAATAAAGAATAATCAAATTCGTGCATCAATTAAACCGCAACAAATTCACCAATTGGCACAAGCATTTGACGGAACTGGAAAAGAGCTTATTGAAAAGTATGATGAAAGAGGGGTTTCTAGACAACTCATTAAAGATTTGGGATTGGAAAATTCTGTTGAACAAAATCTCAAAGAGCTCAGTGGAGGAGAATTACAAAGATTGGCAATTGCCACAGTAGCATCAAAAGATACGGATTTCTATTTTTTTGATGAGCCTTCATCATACAATGATGTGTTTCAGAGAACAAGTGTTGCAAGAACGATTCAAAGTTTGGCAAAACTTGGAAAAAGTGTGATGGTAGTAGAACATGATTTAACGTTACTTGATTTTCTAAGTGACTTTATAGAGGTACTTTATGGAGAACCTGCAGCTTATGGAATTGTTTCAAATGTTCTCTCCACTAAGGTTGGAATTAACGTATTTCTTGATGGTTATCTGCCAACTGAAAATGTAAGATTTAGAGATAAAAAATTCTCATTTGATGTTTCATCTTCTTCTACAGATGAATTTCAAATTGGAAGTGAGATTATAACTTATCCAAAATTAGAAAAAAAATTTCCTACATTTTCTGTATCAGTTGAGCCTGGAAAGGTCCACAAAGGAGAAGTTTTAGGCATAATGGGTGCCAATGCGCTTGGAAAAACAACAATGATGAAAATGATTGCAGGGGTAGATAAGCCTGATGCTGGTGAAGTGGATAAAAAAATAAAGATTGCATACAAACCACAATATCTTCAAAACGATATTGATGTAGAAGTTATCGCTTTGCTTGACAGAGCAAATGAGTCACCTATAGAAGGAAGTCAAGAAGAAGAACAAATCATTGATCCACTAAAAATAAAAAAATTATACAATAAATCTGTAAAAAATTTGTCAGGAGGTGAATTACAGAAGGTTGCTGTTGCATCATGTCTTTTACAAAAAGTAGATTTGTATGCACTTGATGAACCCTCTGCATTTTTAGATGTAGAAGATAGAATAGCTGTGGCCAAATTTTTACAGAAGTTTGTACGCTCATTTGGAAAATCAGCGATTGTAATTGATCATGATATACAGCTAATGGATCTAATATCTGACTCCATAGTAATATTTGAGGGAGAATCGGGGCGAGAGGGCCATGCAACATCACCTATGCCAAAAGCCGATGCAATGAACAGATTTCTTAAATCACTCGATATGACATTCAGACGAGATGAGAAGAGTCTAAGACCAAGAGTAAACAAATTGGAAAGCAGGTTAGACAAGGACCAAAAGGTCTCAGGTAATTTTTACTACAAAAATTGACACGAATGCTAAAAAAATCACTGGAAAGTATTCTTACCCCACAAGAAAGTGATGAATTAATTTCTGCATTTGATCAGATTGGTCAAATCATAATTGTTAGAATACCAGATTCACTATTACCAAAGAAAAAATTGATTGGAGAGACCTTACTAAATGAAGTAAAAATTGTGAAAAGTGTTTTTTATCAAGCATCGCCAGTAGAGGGGGATTTTCGAACCAGGAACCTCGAGATATTGGCAGGTGAAGATAATACAGAAACAGAATACAAGGAATTTGGTTGTAGATTTACGGTTGATGTTGCAAATGCCTTTTTTTCTCCTCGACTATCCACAGAAAGGGAAAGAATAGCGAATTTAATCCAAGATGGTGAAACCATGGTAAACATGTTTGCAGGAGTAGGAATGTTTTCCATTATGGCAGCAAAAAGGAAAAAATGTACAGTTTACAGTTTGGATATCAACCCTATTGCATCTAAATTGTGTGAAAAAAATATTGAACTCAACAAACTTGCAGGTAATGTTATCTCGATTAATGGAGACACCTCCAAAATCATTGACGAGCAATTGGAGAATAAGGCAGATAGAACCTTAATGCTTCTTCCTGAAAGATCAGATGAGTTCCTAGATTCTGCAATAAAGACCACAAAAGATGGTGGGATTATTCATTATTACTCCCATATGCATGCTGATAAAAAATCAGATGCAGGAAAATTATCTGAAGAACATTACTTGGAGGTAACACCTGTTAAATCAGAAATTCTGACATCAAAAATAGTCAGACCTGTTGGTCCAAGATATTATCAAACAGTAGTTGATGTGAAAATCTCAAAGTAACTCAATCGTCAGAAGATATGGTTGCAGAGGAGGGTTTTGTTGTTGCCATGACATAACCAATCCATGCAATTACTCCAAGAATTCCCCCTGTAATCATCAATATGGATAGCTGTAGAACTATTGGACTCCACTCAGAGAGCATCAACAAATATGCATATACAAAAAATGCTGCAATACATAAAATGAATATTGTAATTCCTGTGCCCTTTCGTTTGTCCATCGCGATGAAATTAGTTGTGATATATTTATTGGTTTGAACTATTTTTCAAATTCGATTGCCATAAGATAAGCATCTTCACCGTCTCTGTAATATGCATTGAGTTGTTGTTTGATTACAAATCCTAATTTTTCATACAATCTAACTGCCTCGGTGTTACTGCATCTTACCTCAAGATAGAATTCATCACATTTTTTTAATTTTACACCATTTGTTGATTCTTCAACTAGAGCTTTTCCTATTCCTTTTTTTCGGTATTCTTCAAGGACAGCAATAGATACTACATGGCCTTTTTTTACAAATCCCAATCTCTTAAAATTTGAAAACCCGTATTCTGTTTTGCACATCACATATCCAACATGCTTCCCACTTATTTCAGCAACAATGAATGCCTCGGGAATTTCAGCCAAGAGACTTTCATAAAAATAATCAGAATAATGTTCTGGGAGGGTTTTCAGGTTAATTTCCATTACAGGTATCAGATCGCTTGGTTCGGCCCTTCTGATTATTACATCCTCAATTTGTCTTAAAATTACCTGCATATCTATGATAATTCATTATTGATATTTAATTTTATGAGTAGTATGTTCCTTGTATTACAAATTGGCATTATACGCATTACTCAATTGCATCTGTTCGATGTTTTCCATACGAATCTAAGAAATGACTACAAAGCCATTTAATGGAATAGTATCAAACTAAGGTAAAATGAGTGATCCTAATACTGAAGAAGTTATTTCCTTGGTCAATTCCATGTTTTCAGTTAGTAATTTTACTAGAGAACAGTATTCTTTAGAGTTCAAAATAGACGATCTTGATTTTAAAACCAAATTTGAAGAATTGGCTAGAAAATTAAATGATATCAATTATGTTGGAAAAATTGAAAGAATGAATAATGAAAATTATATTATTATTCAAAAATTTCCCCCTAGAAAGAAACGTAGAATTCTTAGTTCTTCATGGACTCCAAGAATACTGTTTGTAGTAGTGATTGCTTTTGTTTGGATTGATGGATATTTTAGAACCATAGGAACCAATACAATTTCAGAAATAGGGAATCCTGAAGAAATGGCGATTATTTACACTTTGTCGCTGTTAGGAATTCTTGGAATTCATGAATTAGGTCATATGATTGCAGCTAGGATACACAGACTGAAAACAACATGGCCTTACTTTATACCAGGTATACCAGTAGGGGGATTCCTTCCAACTTTTGGTGCATTAATTATTCCAAAAGCTCCAATGATTAACAGAAAAATTCTGTTTGATGTGGCAATAGCTGGGCCTATTGCAGGGTTGATAATTGCCATAATAGTAGCATTGTTTGGCGCATATACAGCCCCAATAATAGAACTAGATCTCGCACAAGAGTTGTATGAAGAAAACAATCTACAAAAATTTACTTTTGGTGAGCCATTATTTTTGAAGGGAGCATTAGAATTATTTGGGAAAGGCGGTCCTGATACTGAGATTTTACTTACTCCTGTATTATGGGCTGCATGGATTGGATTTTTCATTACATTTTTGAATTTAATGCCAGCTTGGCAATTAGATGGTGGCCATATGGCCAGAACAATACTTGGGGCAAAACTTCACAGTTATTGTACCTATGGAAGTTTAATTCTTCTTACAATAATTGGGTACGAATTTGCAGCAATAATGATTTATTTTTTGAGTAGAAGAGGTTTGAGTGCAACTCCCCTTGATGACATAACGCCAGTTTCAAAAAATAGGAAAATAGCATATTTGGGAATTATAGGATTAGCAATCTTATGTATGCCAATTCCTGAAAATATTTGCATGCCATTTACTAGAAGTAGTTGTCTTTTCTAATCCAGTTTACCGTGGTAAAATTCTAGCACCATCTGAAACTACTGCAACTTTTTGTCTTGCTCCTTGAGTTTTTAGAATGTACTCCATGGCTTCTTTAATTCCAGAAATTGAAATCATGTTTAATTTCTTGGAATAAAATTCTGGTAGAATCGAAACTAG
>JACEMX010000002.1 GCA_013867335.1 Candidatus Nitrosomaritimum aestuariumsis | reverse complement strand
TACCACATTGAATCATGACAAACTACCCCAACACAACACCAATCCACTCCAATCAGCTGTTTCATCTAATTCGATTGAATTACTTGTGTTTGTATTGAGTGATTCACACAATTTTTTGCCCTAATTTGCCAAAAATCACTATAAGGGTTCAATTGAGTGTGTTCCATTTCGCATAGCTTATAAAATATTTTGAAAATTTACTTCATATGGGTCTTTTCAAACGAAATAAAGAAAATTCCGAAAATGAAACAAAATGTAAGGAATGTGGCACTGATTTACATGATCCTGAGCGATTAAAAAGACACATGAAAAAGGCTCATGGTAATGTTCCTGCAAAAAAACTTGATCCTAACTCTGGCGATGGCGGTACCTGGTAAATTTGGAAATTAGTCATAGTCAGAAATTTGCATTAGGGTTTGGCGGTGCCTTCATAGTTGCCGGAATTGTGTTGTCTACTCTTGTGTTCCCTTTTTGGAATTTTATAAGAGAAGATGTCTATGAGGATGTTGTAATACTCAATAACGATAACGGAGTCTGTTATGTTGATACATTAGATGGCGTCCCCAAGACCATAGAAAATTGTAATTTAAAGACAGGAGATAATGCCACAATAAGATTTGGAGAAGGTCTTGCATGGGCAGAAATTGTTCATCCGTAACAGCTGAAACTTATATCTAAAAAACCCGTCATTATTGTATGGATTGCATTTTTTGTAGAATAGCAAATGGTGAAATTCCTACTAAAATAATCACTGAAACAAATCATTCAATTGCTTTTTTGGATGCATTCCCATTAACTAAGGGACACACACTAATAATTCCGAAAAAACATCATGAAAAAATCCAAAACATGTCTTCTGAAGAAAACATTGATCTGTTTTCAACAGTACATTCTGTAATCTCTAAGGTAGATAAATTGACAGGGGCTACATTGATGGCAGTTCACAACGGAAAAGAAGCGGGTCAAGAAATACCTCATGTTCATGTACATTTAGTCCCAAGGAGTCCTAATGATACTGGAGGTCCAATACATTGCTTGTTTGATTCTACTTTGAATGTCTCTGATTCAGAGATAAATGAAATTTTACAAAAATTACAGGATTAAAATGGATATAGTCTTTCATTTGTATCCTTATTTTCAACTATGATTGCTTTTGTGGGACAAGTTTTTGCTGCATTCATAATTTTGTTTGTGCCTGCACCTTTTTGATTAATTACCGATGATTTAGGATTCATCTTTGTATTTTTATTAATTGCAAAAACATCTGGTGCAATTGTTTCACAACTACAACATCCAATACACAAACTCTCATCAACATCCACAAATAGATTTGGCTGAACTTTGGGTTCTTTTGCCTTCTCAAATTCTCCGTTTTTTCCGTCTGCTGTGACTCTGGCATTGTACTCTTCCCAAAATTTTCTTTCATACTCTTTCCAAAAGTCAGGATCTCCTTCTTCGAATTCTTTGGTGAATCTACCCCAATCTTCTTCAGGAATGTCGCCTGGCTCTTGCCCTGGTCTTGCTCCCCATCTTGGCTGCTTTTTGAAGTCTTCAGTTCTTTTGTGTTGTTTTGGAACTTCTATCTTTTTTCCTTCTTTGTAGTGTTTTTTGATAACGTTGTATGCCTCTGTTATTTTCTTGAACTGTATTCCTTCTTGTTCTGTTGTATTTTTATCAGGGTGGAATTCCAAAGCTAATTTTCTATAGGCTACCTTGATCTCCTCAAAGGAGGAATCCGAATTCATGTTTAGTGTTTTTAATGCCTGATAGGTATTCACTAAATCTCGTAGATTCGTCATATGTTAAAAACAATTGCCGTTAAAACTATGGATTATTCTAAAATTATCTCATCTTCTACTTTCCATGCGGGATCCACAATACACAAAAATCTAAGATCTTCCTGACCTGTATTTTCAATGAACTGTTCTGACATAGGGGGAACATAAACCGAATCATCTTTTGTTACCTCGAAAGTTTCTTTGTCTATGTGGAGAGTTCCCCTTCCTTCCAAGATGTAGTAAATTTCTGAGGATTTTAATTTGTGGCAAAGAGATTTCTTACCTTTCTTCACTGTAAACTCTGCTAGACTAAATCTGATACCATTTATGGTATTGTGTGGATGAAAATATTGCTTTACTGTAGTTCCTTCATGTCCTTCAATGATTGGTATTTCCGAATTTTTTTGAATAGACATCTGGGCTATACTGTTTTAGTCACTGTTGTTTTAAAATCTGATTCATACCAAGTCGTCTTGTATTCTGAATTTTTTTTGGGCAAAATGTTGATGGCAATGTGCGAGAATGTCTTTTTTTTATTTACAGATCCATGAGTATGGAGTGTTTTTGCAGGAATGTATACTGTATCTCCTTCCTTTAAGTTGATTCTTTCGATTCTTTTTATTTTGAAATTAGTTTTACTTGCACCGTATTTTCGGAATATTTCAAGACTACCTGTACCTCTTGTTGCAATTAAGACTTGATTTCCATTGTGCCAATGTAATTTGGTCTTTGCACCATTGTGAAAATAAACATGATAAATTCCCTGCTCCTTTGATTTAATTTTTGATGACACATCTTTCATGTGAACTCTACCTGTAAACCAATCGGGGTTAATTTTTCTTTGATCTCCTGAAGAGTAAATGTTTGATTTTTTCATGGTTATATCCTTGCTAAAATCTTCTTTTTCTTTTCCTGAAACTCTTTTTCTGTCAGTATTCCGGATTTTTTGAGCTTACCTAATCTCTCTAATGTCTTGAGGTCTTCTTCTGGACTCGAAGCCGCACTTTTGGCAGCTGTTATCCCTTCATTGATTTTTTCTGTCCCTTTTTTCTTTAGTATCTCGCCTTCTTTTTTGGCACGATTTCTAAGCTCCTTGCTAGTTTTTTTTGCTTGACCTGCAGCTAATTCACCAAACTCTACGGCATCGTCTAAAATTTCATCTGCTTTTTTAATTCCTTCATCTATTGCCTTATCTGCTCTTTTAAGGAACTTTTCAATGTGCCCTACTCTTTTTTTACTTCCCATGATTTTTTTAACCTCTTTGCAGTTTTATGCTTTTCCTACTTCTTACAAATTATTCATTTGATTTAATAGCAAGATTTTGTATTGGATATTGTAATTTTGACACAAAAACCCAATATCAAAACTTTGGTTCTGAGAAAAACAATTGATGATGATATTGCAAACGAAATCATTGAAGATAAAAAAACATCTATTTTCAAATCCTTACTTAAAAAACCCAAAAAAGAAGAAGTTCATGTTGATTCTATAAAATTATTCCATGAATGTCTATTGGTAGTTTCTGGTAGATATGTAGCTGATTATTATCGAAAGGCAACCCATAACATTTCAGTCGATTCTAATGTGAAAGAAGTAACCTTTGGAGGTGGTGTTTTTCCAATCAAAGAAAAATCTGGACTAAAAAAGGCCTTTGCGGGGAACCGCGGAAAGAACAAAATTGAATTTCCGCTAGAGGAACATGTTTTTGTTGAAGAAGAAAATGAACTAGTTTTTGATTACAATGGAAATGAAATTGATTTTCCATTCAAGATAAACTCTAAGACAATTGAAAATTATCCTGAACAAATTCTAACTTCTAATTCCTCCAATGTTCGAAATCCCAAAATCTCTCATGAGTCTGCAATAAAATTACTAAAAGATGCACTGAAAAGTCCTCTTGAAAAAAATATTAGAAAATTGACTGAAGAATTTACGGTAGAAAAAATCAACGAAGTGTATATTCCAATTTATGAGGCACGATTAACTGGTCCTAAAAACAAAACGGGTCTTCTCAGGCTAGATGCTGTACGAAAAAAAATTCTTTAAAGTTTAACCATCTTTCTAAAACTATCGTTACTGTGTAATTTTTCAAAAGCCTTTTCCTTTTTTGCCCACTCTCTAATGGTTTTACCATCCATGGAAATTGCTTTTCTTAGTAAGTCTAATGCTTCTGTATATTCCCCAAGGGCTGCCTTACTTCGAGATTTTGCATAAATAATATTGATGTTGCCTTTGTGTTTTGATAAAATTTGATCAAAAATTTCTATGGCCTTTTCATGTTTTTCTAATTCTGCTAATTCGATTCCTTTGTGAAATAGGGCATCCATATGTGATGGATATTTTTTGTAAACACTTTCAAAACAATTCAAGGCTTCTTCGTGTTTTTTTATTTTTCCAAGAACAATTCCTTTGTAAAACATTGCATTTGGTTTTTTTGAATCCGAACTAATTGCTTTATCTAGAAATTCTAATGCCTCATCATATTCTTGAAGCCTATCTAACAAAACCCCTTTGTTAAAATAGGATGCACTGTTTTTGGGGTCTGCCTCTATTGCCTTGTCATAGCATTCATTTGCAGCCTGTGTGTCTCCCATTTCGGCCATGGCAATACCTTTGTTGTTAAATGCCTGGGAATCTTTTGGATTGATTTCTAAAAGAGTGTCAAAACAGGTAACTGCATCTGCGTATTTTTTAATTTGATTTAGTGCTAGGCCTTTATTGAAAATAGCTGATGCGTTTTTGGCATCTTGTTTGATGACTTTGTTGAAAAGAGAAATGGCTGCTTTTGGTTGACTCTTTTCCATAAGTGACATTGCATGATACATTAAATCCTCAGGATCTTCTTTTGAACCAAACAGTCCCATGGTTTTTTCTAAAAGATATCTGTAATGAAAGTTTAGGTTTTTGTATCTCTTTAATAAAAAACCCTGCTGATTCGTTATCGAAGTTTAAATACATACGCATTTGAAGAAAAGTCAGTTGTTAAAAAAATCAGCTGTTGCCTTGATGGTTTTACTGCTAATTCCTCTTTCAAATTTTGCAGTTCACGGCCAATCCGAATTTGACACCATTGCAATGGGTCTAGACATGCCAAATATCGAAATGACGCCCACGACAGGACAACCTGGGACTGAAATTGAAATTAAAGTAACAAACATGCCTTCTATACCAGAAGGAATTGATCCAAGAATAGAATTTTTTGTTTATCTGCCATTTGTCTCTGCGATAGGACATAACGTTCCCTTGACTTGTGATGGAAAAAGTTGCTTTGCTTTGTATTCGTTTGATGAAATTAGTAATAAGAAGTTGCCTCCAAAAACAATCTCTCTTACTCTATTTAGTACTACAAATCCAGTCCCTGTAACACAAGCTGGATTAAGGGAATCTATATGTGATCTAAAAATAAACGGTCAAACTATTGAAAGATATTCAGAAACATGCACTGATATTGATCAACCAGTTGGTGACTATGAAATTAAATTTGGATGGGGAATACAACAATCAAAACTTTACGATGTAAGAGAAACCTTGATTTTTACTGTAACAGAAAAAGAATCGATAACAGAAGAAACACCTCAGGATAAAGATGAACTGGCAATGTCTCAATATGAAGAGGGTGTAATCTCTGAATCAGAGTTTGAGCAAATATTAAGAGATTTGGGGTATGATGATGAAGAAATTCGTCAATCCAAGGCTCTGATTGGCAAACTAGAGCATCAGGTAGGATTCAAGACTCCTTTAAAGGGCCCAATACCAGTACAAGGAACT
>JACEMX010000138.1 GCA_013867335.1 Candidatus Nitrosomaritimum aestuariumsis | reverse complement strand
CGTTTAGTTTTGTATGTTGGAATTCATAGAATTATTGATGTAATCACTTTATTTGTACAAGATTCCAATCAAGGAAAACCACGCTATCTGAATTATGTCTCTATCATAGAATCAATTTTAGGTATTGGAATTATCTGGGCTGGATTTAATTTATTTTTTACAGATCAGATTGATTACAATTCACGATATGTTATTGGTGGAGTTTTAGCAGTAGGATTTGCCTTCTTAGCTTTTTCATTTGCAGACAGAATAAGATCTAGAGTTCTTACTCATATGTTCAAAAGGGACGTATACATTAGAATTCTAACAATTCTAGTAATAGTGATTATAATTATTGCAGTAATTGGAGTAAATAACAGCATTGCAGATTCTAGAAAAATTGAATATTTGGGACCGTATACTGCCCAACAAATTGGAGTAAATCGTTATCTTGGTGAACTAGATAACATCAAAGAAAATAATCATGATGTTAGATTGCAAAATATTTCTCCAAATAATATCAAAAATTATGTTAATCAGAACAGTGATGTTTTAGATGTAATTAGAATATGGGATTGGCAGGCTGCATTTGCAAAATTAAAGCCTGAAATCGGGCTTATTCCATATGTAGACTTTGAAGACAATGATATTCTACGTTTTGACAATAATCTGTATTGGACAGCTTCCATGAAACCAGTTTTACCTTCAACAGTAGCAAATGAAAATAGATGGTATAACGAACATTTGGTATACACACATGTTCCAGATGGATTCCTTACTTTAGATGCCACTGGAGGACAAATAGTTGACAGTAGTGAATTTTTTGCTGATAGAGAAATCTATTACGGTGAAGGAGGATTGTTTGAACAAACTTGGTCTGCATATCCAAATTCTAGAGGAGATGTAAGTGCTGAATTAGGAGGAGTATTTTATGATGGTGAAGGTGGTTTAGATGTATCTCCACCATTAAGCTGGATTTTTGAACCAAACTTTTTGCTTTCTTTCCCTACAGAATCAGTACACATCATGAGATACAAAGACGTGAATGATAGAATGGCAATACTGTATCCTTATTTCTTATATGATCTATTTGGAAAAGAACTTGATTCTCTTCCGGTAACTGATGGAGAAAAATCCTATTGGCTTGTTCCATTAATAATTGGTTTTGATACTGGTGATGTTCCTTGGTCTGTTGGAAATCCCTACCTAAGACTAGTAGGATATGGCTTAGTAGATACACAAGATGGTGATATACAATTACTAAAAACAGGAGATGATTTCTTCACGGAAATGTTTTCAGAACAATATTCAGAACAATTCATTCCAATCCCTGAATGGTTAGAAGAACAAATTCGTTATCCATCAGAACTGTTCAATTGGAAGACTGAAATGTACAACATTTATCACGTAACTGATGTAGAGACATTTATTCAAGCCAATGAATTTTATGAAATCCCAACAGGATTAGATACTTACTATATCGAGGCTAAACCTCCAGGATTTGATAATACAGAATTTTTAGGTCTACTTTCTCTTGAATTGAGAGGATCTCAAGGAAGAAACCTTGCAGGATACATGATAGTTGAAAATGACCTTAACAATCTAGGAGATTTACAATTTTATGAAGTTCCATTAAACTCAACTACAAAATTAATTGGTCCAACTGCTGTAAGAGAAGCACTAGACAGAGACCCAGACTTTGCTCAATTAAAGACCCTTTTGAGAAATCCTAGAATTGGCGATAATATTCTGTATAGAGTAGGTGAACATGACGTTTACTTTATTCCAGTTTATACTGCCGGTGCCGGTGGAGTCGTAGCTCAGCTAGGAACCATAGCAGCAGTAGGTGCTGCATTTACTGGTGAGTATTATGTTGGTTTAGGTAATACTCAAGAAGAGGCATTTGAAGCTTATTTGCAAAAAGTTTCAGGAGTAGTTGATCCATCCTTTGTATCTGATGAAACATTTGTAGAATTAGAACGGCAAGATAGAATTGATATAATAAAATCAATATTTGAAACCGAAGGAATAGAGATCTCCGAACCAACTTCTATTCAGGTACCACTCTCATTCAAAGAAGGTGAAATCTTCTTCTTTACTGAAAGTGATCGTGAAGATACCGAGACATTCCTCTCACAATTCATTGATGACTTCGTAAAACCAAGAAGTGAAAGAATATTCATGTGGGAAGAAGAAAATCGATTCAATATTGGTACAATTGTAGTTAAGGACGGCATACCAGAGATGCATTACGTCGCAATAGAAGTAGGAGTATAGGGAACACTACAAAATCAAAATTAGGTTAAAAATTGCACTGTGATGACAAAAGAACTATTTTTGCATTAAAAAAATCCCTTGAAGAATATTCTATTGAAAAAGAACGCCACCTTTCAGAATTAGAAACGGAAACAGATTTCCTTAAAAAATCAGAATTAAAATCTAAAATTGATATTATTGAAAAAACTATTATTGAAATTAAGCATCAACTAACAACTATGTGATAATTATACAATATTTTTCAAAATCACTTTCATTATAGTATACGAATCTTAGGGGTAAGAATCATGAAAATCATTAGTAGTGAAAACCTAAATTAAGAATAATTCGTTATTTTTTTATTGCTTTTAATTATTGATAATGGCTCAATATACACCCAAAATCTAATTGATTTTTTAAAAGAGAAAAATTTTTCATTTCAAATGAAAACTCCTCATGAAATTGATTTAGACTCATTAGAAAAATTTAATTCTTTTATTCTTTCAGGACGACGAAAAAATGAAAAAAAAATCAATGAAATAAATTCTAAAATAATAATTCACAGTGTGAAAAATAACAAAAAACTGTTAGGAATATGTTATGGCGCAGAAATTTTATCTTTAACCTTAGGAGGTACAATAAGAAAACTAACATCTTCTCAAAAAGGCGATGAACTAATTAGAATAAACAGAAAAAACCCTTTGGTAAGTAAAGATATCAAAGTTTTTGAAAGTCATGGTTTCGAAATATCAAAACTCCCAAATCAGTTAATTTCATTAGCTGAATCCAACAATTGTAAAAACGAAATAATTCAATATGACGGAAAATTGATTTTCGGAACACAATTTCATCCTGAAATGTCTTCTGATGGTAAAGATATGATTAAAAAATTCTGTTCACTCTGATTAGATTTTAATAACTCTCAAAATTAATTTTGTTATTGGAATCTTCTGATCATGAACTTTTACTTCCTTTGGTACAAGAAGAGAACATTTGTTTACCCTTACCAATCAATGTTGTATCAAAATACTGGAATGTAGAACTCCCTCTAATCGAAGCACAAGAATCTGCTAAACAATATCCCGATAATGCCGGTAGTATTTTAATAGAAGGAATTGAACTTGCAGAAAAAAATGGATTAATTTGCAAAATAATTCACTCCTCAATTTCTGAGCTTAAGAAAATTATTGACAGTGGAATTCCACCCATCGTAATCTTACCTGGAATACCAGAAATTACGCAACATGCATCGGTAATCTCAGGATACAATGAGGATGAAAAGACTATACTTCACTATATACAAAAAGATACTCAAGAGGGAGAGCTTCAAGAAGGTGCCATCCCTCAAGAAATTTTTGATAAAGAATGGTCTGAAGATGGACGATTGTTAGTTATTTTAGCACCTGAGGATATAATTTCGTCTCTTAACATCAATCATCCCGATGAAAATTCAAATCGCATGTGTTTTGTTTCTGAGAAATTCAATATTCTCAAAGATATGGAAAAATCATTGGAATCTATAAAGAAAGCTCTAGAATTAGATCAAAATAATCCTACAGCATTGAATCTTTTTGCTGGCATTCTCAATGCGCAAAATTCCCCTGATTGTATAAAATATTATGAAAAAAGTTTAGAACTTAACAATAGAAATTACTTATCTTACAACGGTCTTGGCAATTTTTATTTGAAATCCAATAATTTTGATAAAGCCAGACAATCTTACAGTAAAGCCATCGAAATTAATCCTAAACGTTCAGCTAAAATTTACAAAAATAGAGCGTATATCCAAGAAAAATTAGGAAAGAATCAAGAAGCAAAAGATGACCTGAAAAACTATTTGAAATTATCCCCAAAAGCTGCAGATAGAGGATTGATTGAACAGGCAATTAGGGAATTATAAAAATGCGGAGTGCGGGATTTGAACCCGCGGCCTTCAGCTTGGGAAGCTGACGTCATACCAGACTAAACTAACTCCGCCATTCTGAATTTTCTAATTATGATTAAATATCTTAACTATCTAATAGATTCATGGATGCACGATGTCCCGAATGTGAAAAAGTTGCAATTCTTAACGATGAAGTTTCTAAAGTAAAATGTCCACATTGTAACTTTGAGGCAGATTATGATACATATCTCGAAATTATGAAAGAACAGGCAATTAACATGGCTTCTGATTATATTCCAGACAGACCTGGTTTATGATTACCAAAAATTGCCTTTATCTGAGCAATCTAAATGTGCTCCACAATTTGGACAGAACATATGGCATGCCTGCATATCTACCATCTTCGAATCACACTTGGGGCATCTTATTTCTTCGTCCACCAAATCCATTCCAAATTATAATTTAAAAATAATGTCCAAACGTTAATTAGTCGTTCACCTGTTTTTTCGAATAATTGACCAACTTCAAACTCACAGTATCTGATATCAAAGGAAAATCAGTAACCAAAGAATTGAAAGACAATGATGCAAATCCATTACTTGGATTAGAAATTGGAAAAGAAGCTGATGCTGCCATTGTTGGATTAAAAGGAAAATTAAAAATCACTGGCGGTAGCGACAAGTCTGGAGTTCCTATGAGAAGTGACGTTCACGGAGCTGCAAGAAAAAGAGTCTTACTTTCTAAGGGTGTTGGATTACAAGATGCTGAAATTGGACAAAGAGTGAGAAAACTTATGAGAGGAAATACTATTTCTGAAGAAATTTACCAAGTTAATTGTAAATTTGACGGAGAACTTCCAGTTGAAGCTCCAGCTGAGGAATCAGCAGAAAGTTCAGAAGAAGAAAAAAAAGAATAACTTAACATATACCAGTCCTACATTTTGACTCATGCATTGGAAAGAAACTCTTCCTGAATGGTATGTTAAAAAATATGGATACCAACCCTGTGTAAATATTGGTACCGCAGGTCATGTAGATCATGGAAAAACAACTCTTATTCAAGCATTAACCGGATCTTGGACTAGTGTACATAGTCAAGAACTAAAACGAGGAATTACAATTAGAGTCGGATATTCTGATGCAGCATTTTACAAATGTCCTGATTGTGAAGAGCCTTTAGGATATTCAACTACTCCAAAATGTAATAATTGTGGAAAAGAAAGTGAGCTATCAAGAGTAGTAAGTTTCGTTGATAGTCCAGGACACGAAAGTCTTATGGCAAATATGCTATCTGGATCAGCATTAATGGATGGTGCACTACTATTAGTTGCGGCAAATGAAAAAGTACCAAAACCTCAAACTAAAGAACATTTACTTGCCCTTCAAACACTTGGAATTCAACAAATTGTAATTGTTCAAAATAAAGTAGACCTTATTTCATACAAAGAAGCCATTTCAAATTACCAAGATATCACTAAATTTGTCAAAGATACTTATGCATCAAAATCACCAATAATTCCTATTTCAGCTCAATCTGGATTAAACATTGATGCATTAATTGGATCAATAGAGTCAA
>JACEMX010000168.1 GCA_013867335.1 Candidatus Nitrosomaritimum aestuariumsis | reverse complement strand
TTTTCTTTAGAGAGTTTTATGAAAAAAATCTTAAAACAAAATAAAAGTCATCGAGATCAATAGGCTAGTTCTGACATGTGTTTTGCTTCTTTAAGGCATTGATCAAATTCTTCAGGACTCATTACTTTTTGATCGGAGTAAACACTTTTGAATTTTCTTCCATCATCAGCAAAAATTCCAACTACACATGCATCTCCTTCAATAGGATATTTTTTCATGCATGCATAAACTGCAGCAGATGATGGACTGATAAGCAACTTGTCTTTCTCAAATACTTCTTTTACCACAGAAAATGCTTCCTGATTATCAGCAGATATCCAATCATCGACTACTTTTTCTCTTTTCAAGAACAAGTCGGGTTTGGCAGATTCTTCAAAATTTCTCCATCCTTGAATTAGATGATCTTGTTGAGGTTGACATCCAATTATCTTTATGTTTGGATTTTTTTCTTTAAGATAAGTTCCAATTCCCGTAATTGTTCCACCAGTTCCAACACCGGTGAAGAAATGAGTTATCTTTCCTTCAGTTTGTTTCCATATTTCCGGTCCAGTTCCAACATAGTGTCCTTTGAAGTTTGCCTCGTTTGCGTATTGGTTTGGAGAATAGTAAGTGTCAGGTCGAGAGGATGCAATAGATGTGGCAAGAGCTATACTTTGGTCAGTTCCAGCACCCACTTTGGGACATAAATCATCACTGGTTTCAAAAATTTTGGCTCCAAGATTTCGAATGATTTCTTTAGTTTCATTACTTGCTTTTTCAGGAATTACGATTTCTACTTTATATCCTAAGAGATTAGCTATTCCAGTGAGAGCAATTCCGGTATTTCCAGAGGTAGGTTCAATGATGATGCTTTTTCCCTTTGTCAGAATTCCTTTTTCTTCTCCGTCTTTTATCATCCAATATGCGGCTCGGTCTTTTACTGAGCCAAATGGATTATGTCCTTCAAGTTTTGCATAGTATTCTGTGTTGTTTTTAGATAGCGACTCTAACTTGACAAGAGGAGTATTTCCAACTCTGTTTAATGTATCTGCGTCAGTAACAGCTTTTGTGGCTATGATTACTTCACCTTTTTAATTTGAAATGTGATTTTATTTCCATCTTTAGTCATATCTAAAAGTTCATGACCGTTTCTTGTGACCCATCTAGAGATATCATCTTCTGCTGCAGGATCGTCAGCAGAGACAACTAAAACTTCTCCCACTTGCATTTTTTCAATTTCAATTTTGGTTCTAAAAACTGGTTCTGGGCAGAAAAGACCAGTTGCATCTAATTTTTTTTCGGAAGTTTCAGACATTCGTGTTTCTATTTCATAATACCTGATTTGTCATATTAAAATCTATTTCAGATTAGCTAGTCCTACTAGAGAAAATTTCTGATTATCTGAAAAGGTCTTCATTTTCTGGACGTATGATTTCAGAAATATTCTCACTTTCATTTGAAAATTTGTAATCTCGAATAATTGCTACTGGACATTTGTTATTTTTTCCCATAACTAACTCTGCAGTTGAAGCAATCTCATCAGATATTGCAATTGCTGTAACTCTCAAAATATTTCCAAATGCATCTTGAGTTCCAGCATAATCTAAGATAGGCGTAATGCCAGACAATCCAATTGCACAGTTGGTTTGTCCATTTCTAAACGGTCTACCAAAAGTGTCAGATACAACCACTGCAATATTTTTTCTAGTTTTGTTTAAAATGCCATCTCTAATTTTTTTTGCAGAAAGATCTGAATCAACGGGAAGTAAAGTGACAAAACCATCTTTGACATTGCTCTCATCAATTCCAGCATTTGCGCAAATAAATCCATGATTTGTCTCAACAATAATTACACCGTTTTGCATCCTAACAATTTTTTTTGATTCTGAAAGTATTAATTCTACAATTCGAGGATCTTTATTATATTGGGAAGCAATTCCTTGAGCCAGTAAAGATGGTTCAATTTTTGATAATTCTATGATTCTTCCTTCTTGCTTGGAAATAATTTTTTGAGCTATAACCAAGATATCCCCTTCTTTAATCTCCTGAGAAGATAAAATCAACTCCGCAAGGTCATCATTGACTTCAATTTCATTTGAGATATGTACTGGGATTACTTGCAATTATGATTGTTCAGAAAGGCAGTAAAATATTGTTTATGCTGGTGTAGGTGTCTCTAATTCCATTTTGTAATGTTTGTTTATTATGTCTAAAATTTTTGAAAGATCTTTTTCTTCTAAAGTAGTTGTTGCTAGGTCTTTTACTAGATCTTGTGCCCTAAATGCGATTCCCAAACCACAGACATCAAATAATTTAATATCGTTTGCTCCATCTACCACACACGCAATATTGTCCTTGTCCTCACCCCATTCTTTGATTTTGATTCGGGCAGACTTTGCTTTATCTGAATCAACGTTAATCTTTACACCATCCAATTTTTCATCTTTAAAGAGAAGTTCATTTGAAAACACATAGTCCAAATCCAATTCTTTTTGAAGTCTATCAGTCATTATTGTAAAACCTCCAGAAACCGCCATTAGTTTCCATCCAGCCGCTTTAAGAATTCTGCATGCCTCCTTTGCTCCTGTCATTATTGGCAAGTCATTTGCAACGGCTTGACATGTATCATAATCTAATCCTCTTAGTGCATCAACCCTAGTTCTCAATCCTTCTTCCCAATTAATCACTCCCTGAATACCTTTTTTGGTAATTTCCCAAATCTCGTTTTCTTTACCCAATTTTTCAGCTAGGATAGGCAAGTATTCTGCATCATAAAGAACTCCTTCTACGTCAAAAATTACAAGCAATTGATTTCTGATCTCCAGACAAAAATCTAATTATTTTAAGGTTAAGAATTGAATGGTCATTTGTATTTCAAAGATCGCAATTAAATTTCTAAAGTAAAATCACTCATCAATTATGACAGGGGCAATCTTTGAATACTTTTTATCAGATTTGCCAATACTGAGAATCGTTGTTACAAATTCTTTCATACTAAAAGGAGTACTGATGCATGCATTTGCTCCAAAGTCAAGGCATTGGTCAAGTGTTTTTCCCTGAATTGAACTGACTATGACAATTTTTGAATTAGGATGATTTTTTTTGATTTCTTTGAGGACATCTAACCCGCTACTTTTTGAAAGAGAGAGATCGGAAATCAATAGATCTGGCTTTACTATATCATATTTTTCAACAGCTTCAAAACCATTATCTGTTTCAAAGGCAATATCGTAATTGATTGATGAAAGTAGTTTTTTCACTAACCAAAGTGGTTTATCTGAATTTTCTACAATCATTACGCCTGACATGATATTTTTTTGCCAATCTCGGTTATAGAAGTTACTACTCTTTAGAGTACTTTTAAACTAAAATGTGATTTTAAATAAAAAAAACGCTAATAATAAATCGAGGAAGAAGTGGGGAAAATCATGAGCGACGAACTTGAACGTAAATACGAAGTAGAAATACAATCAACCGAAGAGAGACAAAAACTTTCCAAAGAACTCAAAGCAGAACTTCAAGAATCAGGAATGATGGATGAAAAAGGAAAACTTAAGCTCAAAGGAGTAAGCCCAAAAATGCTCAAAAGAATGAAACAAGAATTTGTAGATTGTCCTGTTTTAGAGGATAAAATACAGTTTATTCAGTGCTTTGTTTGTCCTAATTTTCAAAGCAGAGTTATGGGCAAGGTATTCTGTAAAGGCGATGCTTTAGACTAAATTTGTTAAAACTTTATTCATAATTTAACATAGAAATTCCATCACGAAAGGCTCATTAGTAAAAATATATTTTCAAAATTTGACTTGGGAAAAGAAAGTGTAGGAATTTCTGTATCAAAAAAAGATGATTTTAGTGAGTGGTACACACAGGTTGTTCTAAAAGCCAAGTTAGCAGATTATGCACCCGTTAAAGGATTAATCGTGTTAAGGCCAGATGGTTATTCAATTTGGGAGTCATTGAAGAGTACTTTTGATAGAAAATTTTCTCAAAATGGAATAAGAAATGGATTTCTTCCCGTATTAATTCCAGAATCCCTACTTGGTAAAGAACAGAAACACTTTGCCGGTTTTAATCCAGAGGTATTTTGGGTAACGCATTCTGGAGAAAATGAGGTAGGGGACAGACTTGCATTAAGACCAACTTCTGAAACCTTGGCATACACACTATATTCCAAGTGGATTAAAAGTTGGAGAGATTTACCATTAAAAATCAATTTTTGGAATACTGCTTTACGTGCCGAAATTAAAGCAACAAAACCTTTCCTAAGAACTTCAGAATTCCTGTGGCAAGAAGGGCACACCGTCCACACAACAGAGGAAGAAGCAAAGGCCGAAGTTCTTAAAATTTTAGAAATTTACAAAAATACTGTAGAAGAAGAGTTAGCCATTCCTGTAATTACAGGAAAAAAGAGTGAAAAGGAAAAGTTTGTCGGCGCAGTGTACACCACAACAATGGAATCAATAATGCCTGATGGAAAAGCCCTACAAATGGGAACATCACATTTTCTAGGTCAGAATTTTTCAAAACCTTTTGAAGTGAAATTTGCAGATAAAGACAATATCGAGCATTTTGCTTGGCAGACTTCATGGGGTGTTTCATGGAGATTAATTGGAGCAATGATTATGGTTCATGGTGATGACCAAGGTTTGGTTCTCCCTCCAAAAGTTGCACCAACCCAAGTTGTGATTGTGCCAATTTACAATACAGATGAAGACAAAAAAAGAATTTTAGAAAAGGCAAATGAAATAAAACAGAATTTAGACTCTAAACAAATTAGAACACATATTGATGAAAGAACAGAGATGTCACCAGGATACAAATTTAATGATTGGGAGATGAAGGGAGTCCCATTGCGAATAGAAATTGGTCCTAAAGATATGGACAAGCAAAAAATCATAGTAGCTAAAAGATACAATAAAGAAAAAACAGACTTGAGTTTTAACGAAATTGACAAAATTGAAAGTATTCTTGATGAAATTCAATCTAAAATGTTAGAAAACGCAAGAGAGCAATCTAAACTCAATACAATTGATATTTCAGACTATAATGAATTTAAAGAAAAAATTGCAAAGGGCGGATTTTTCAATGCACCATGGTGTGGAAATCAAGAATGTGAAGAAAAAATCAAAGAAGAAACAGGTGCAGACATTAGAGTCATTCCATTTGATAGTGAAGATGAAAATAGAAACTGTGTATACTGCAATGAAAAAAGTACCTCAATCCCCATATTTGCAAGAGGGTACTAGAAACAATATCCAAAAATATTGTATTTTTCCATATATGAGATGAATTTATCATGACAGATCTTTATCGTTTGCTTCCTGAAGAAATGGAGGAGTTGGTAATAGAATTAGGCCAGCCACGTTTTAGAGCAGACCAAATTCTTTATGCTTTATACTACAAATTTCCAAAAGATCTTTCTGAGATAAAGCAGCTTCCCACAGAATTTAGAGAAAAACTCGTAGAGGAGGGGTATACAGTTGGCTCTACAAAAGAAGTTCATAGGGTTGAGAGTGAAGACGGAGATACCACCAAGTTACTGCTCAATCTTAATGATGAAACCCCCGTTGAATCTGTACTAATGCAATACAAACCAAAAAAAATGTTTGGTCATCCAAGGTCCACCATATGTGTCTCAACACAAGTTGGTTGTGCTATGGGATGTGTATTTTGTGCTACAGGGCAAATGGGTTTTGAAAGAAATATGAAAGCAGAAGAAATT
>JACEMX010000124.1:3590-5830 GCA_013867335.1 Candidatus Nitrosomaritimum aestuariumsis | reverse complement strand
ATACATCTTTGAAGATGAAGAAACAAAGAAGTTTGTTCCATTAACAAAGTTCTGTGACATTCAAGGAATGCTAGAATTATTTGAAGACAAAGCAGAAGAGATTCGTTCTGGTAAAAACAAGTACTTTACAATGCTAGAAGTTGTAAGAAAACTCAAAGGTTTTGTTGATACAAAGAAACAACCTGCAGGACTAGACCTAGCAAAAATGTTTGGAAATATACTTATGAAAAGATCATTTGACTCTGTTGGTTCATGGCATGTCAAAGGATTGTTCTTGGGCATGATGCACTTCCAAGACAAATACAATGAAGACTTGGAAAGACTACAAAGATGTGATATTCACTATGTTACACCAGACCTCAGAATCATTCCATTCTGCGCATTTAACGTGATTCCAGAATGGTATAGAGACAGAATTCAAAAGAAATACTCTATTACTGTAGAAGAATGGGAAGAGCGTGAAGGCGTCAAACTAGAAGATGGCTTGTATAGAGGTCTTATGAGACGTGGAGCAGGTGATGAATTGGCAGCTGGTTGTGCAAAAAGCCAGATGTTCCATGATGCAGCACAAGCCACAATGTAAAATTTAATCAAAAATTTTCCATATCTCTACCAAAGAGTAATAAATAATCTCACAATCAAAAAGGCAATTGGCCCAATCTTTAGAATCTGTAGGAAAATTTCAATTTAAAATTCAACATCTTCTGATAATCGGAGTTTTGATTTTGTCATTTAGCACAGCATTTTTGATTCGCTCACAAGGTGCTGATTATGGTTTTGAGTTAAATGAATTTGATCCATTTTTTAATTTCAGGGCAACAGAATACATGGTAGAAAATGGTTTTGCAGAATATTTTGAATGGCATGATGATAAAAGTTGGTACCCTGAAGGTAGAAATGTTTCTGCAACATCACAGGTCATGCTTCATGCTACAACTGCCATAACATACCAATTATTTGGAGGAAACTCTAGCCTTTATGATTTCACGATTTTATTCCCAGTGATTTTTGGCTCTTTGACTGCAATAGTAGTATTTGCACTAGTTAGAGTTATTGGAGGAACTACTGCTGGACTTTTTGCTGCAATGTTATATGCTGTAGCATTACCTGTTATTTTGAGAGGGACTATTGGTTGGTTCAAATCAGAACCTCTAGGACTGTTTTATGGCATTTTAGGATTATATCTTTTTTTGAGTGGAATAAAATCTGAAAATAAAAAAATTGCAATCGCAAAATTAGTAGGAGGTGGAATAGTTCTTGGATTTGGACTCTCTGCTTGGGGAGGAATACAATTTTTTATAATTCCACTTGGAATGTTCATTTTAGCTCTTCCATTTGTTAGAAAGGATCATGGATTTTTAATTTGGAGTATTCCTGTATTTGTAACTGCATTTTTACTAACTGCATCAATGTTTGAATTTGTTGGAACTAAATTTGTATTGGGTCTGGGAGGTTTTTCATTAATTATTCCAACTGCATTTTTAGTTTCTTGTATTATAGTTCAAAAATTCAGTAAGGATAAAAACAAAACAAGAAATGGATTAATCTTTTTGGCAGCACTGATAATTGGCGGTTCTTCTTTACTTGTAATTAACGCAGAGGCTGAAATTTTACCATTACCACAATTTCGTTATCTTAACGCAATAAACCCATTCCTTACAACATCAAATCCTTTAGTTGATTCAGTAGCAGAACATGCAACAACCACTCAATCACAATCATTCTTTTTCCATTCCATTTTGATGATTTTTGCTGGACTTGGAATATGGATAATTCTCAGTAAAAAATCTGAAGAAAAATCATATGTAAAAAATGACATGATTGCCTTTTCATTAATAATGGGTCTAACTGGCGTATATGTCAGCTCTGCTTTTGTACGTTTGGAGGTATTTGCATCAGTTGCATTAGTTATTTTATCTTCCCTAGGATTATCAATTTTAACAAAAGAAATCCTTGGAAGTAAAAACCTATTTGAAAAATTCCGTACACAAAATATTATAAAAATTTCCTTTTTAACAATAATTGTAATTCTTCTTGTAATACCTCTTGTTTATCCCACCTCAAATTGGATAAATAGTGGAAAAGCACCTCCAACTATTTTGAATGGTGGATCCAATTGGAATATGGCTACTAATGACTGGAAGGAGTCATTTGAATGGATTAAATCAAACACCCCGGAAGATTCAGTTGTAGCTGCATGGTGGGACTATGGATATTGGATTACTACCATGTCCGATAGG
>JACEMX010000124.1:0-3580 GCA_013867335.1 Candidatus Nitrosomaritimum aestuariumsis | reverse complement strand
CTACATTGGCAGATAACTTTACAGGTAATCATACAAGAATTGAAAAAATTGCCCAAACTTTATTGAGTACTCCTGATGAAGCATGGGTGAATTTACAAAATATGGGTGCAGACTATGTCGTGGTTTTTGCTGTTGGTCAAAGAATTGATCAAGGATCTGATCAACCAATTTATCTTCTCAGTGGAGGAGGGGATGAATCAAAAAAACAATGGTTTATGCGTATTGCAGGTGAGCCTGTACAAAAATTTGTTCATTCTGATGGCATAAGCGGAACAGATTATTTCTGGGATAATACACTATTAGGAAAATTATTCCCATTTTCTACCGTTTCATATGTTAATCCAAGAGATACTTCTACCCAATCTGAAAATTTCAAAATGGGGTTAACTCCAGTTTATGTTAAAGATATCAAATACCCCACTAATGGGGATGGACCATTTAGGTTTGCCCATGCATCTCCTTCATTTGTAAATAATGATAGAATTTTACTTGGGATTTTTATCTATGAAGTAAATGATGATTATACTCCATTACTAAAAACTCAAGACTAATCCAAACCAACTATTCATCTAAATCAATTTATACGTAAAATTATTTGAAGAATTATTGTTCACTGGAATTGTAGAGGGAATTGGTAAAGTAAAAAAAATTACCAAAGCTACCAAAAATAGAAGTGCTATTCAGATGATTGTTGATTTAGGAAAACATGGGAAAGGATTGAAAATTGGACAAAGTGTTGCATTAAACGGAGTTTGTTTGACTGTAACAAAATTATCTAAAACAGGAAGTACTTTTGAAATGATTGATGAGACAACAAAGAAAACTGACCTTGGCAACTTGAAAGTTGGAGGAATTGTAAATATTGAACGAAGTTTAAAGGCTGGTGATAGATTAGAAGGACACTTTGTTTTGGGTCATGTTGATGGTGTAGGAATTATAAAAAAAATTGAAAAAAAACCAAAAGAAGTTCAAGTTTGGTTCGAAGTTCCAAAATCATTATCAAAATATGTTGTAAAGAAGGGTTCTATTGCAATGGATGGAATTAGTTTGACTGTGGTAGATGTAAAAAAGAATTTAGCATCTGTATGTCTTATTCCACATACAATAGAGGTTACAAATTTTAAAACAAAAGATATTGGCGACAAAGTTAATATTGAAACTGACATTCTTGGAAAATACATTTTAAAATAAAATGATTGAACTACTACTATATTGGTAATTACCAATTTTTTAGTAAACTTTATAATCAGATCCAAGACTATTTTTTCTACATGTCTTTAGAATCAGGTATACAATCTCTAAAAAGAGGGGAATTTGTCCTTTTGTTTGATTCAGCTGGGCGTGAAAATGAAGTTGATATGGTAGCTGCTGGAGAATTTGTTACCCCAGAACATGTGGCCCGAATGCGTCAACACGCTGGAGGCCTACTTTGTATTTCGATAGATAATGATTTTGCAAGTGAGCTTGGCCTACACTATATGCACGATATCCTTGCTGAATCATCAACAAATAAAGAAATGATTATGGGTCTTGCTCCTTATGGTGATAGACCCACATTCTCTATCTACGTAAATCACTATCAAACCTATACAGGAATAACAGACAAAGACCGTGCATTAACTATCCAAGAAATGGCTAAAATTCACAATGTGGATAATAAAAAGAAAAAATTCGTATCGTCATTTAAAACACCTGGACATGTTCCATTGTTGATTGCATCCAAAGGATTACTGGAAACAAGACAGGGTCACACTGAAATGTCAATTTATCTAGCCAAACTTGCAGGATTAACACCTGTTACTGCAATATGTGAAATGATGGATGCAGAAACTTACACTGCCTTATCAATTGAAAAAGCAGAAAAATATGCAAAACAAAATGGAATTCCACTAATTGATGGAAAAGAACTTTTAGAATATTCTAAGGTGAATTAATTTTTGAAAATTGCAATTGTCGTTTCGGAGTTTAATAAAGAAGTGACATCTAGGATGTTATCCATAGCCGAAGAAAAAGCAAAAAAATTGAAATTAAAAATAACGCATACTTGTGAAGTTCCTGGAGCTTATGATATGCCTATAGTGGTAAATGCTTTGCTACAAAAGAAAGATGTGGATGGAGTAGTAACACTAGGGGCTATAATAAAAGGACAGACAAAACATGATGAAGTAATTGCCCATTCTACTGCTAAAAGCCTGACTGAATTGTCTTTACAATATCAAAAACCGGTTTCTCTAGGAATTACTGGTCCAGGGATGCAAGAAAGACATGCATATGCAAGAATCAGACCTGTCGCAGAAAGGGCAGTAGAGGCTCTGGTGAAAATAACAAAGGAGATTGAAAAAATAAAATGATTCAGATTAGTATTTTAAAAATAATTGGATATGGACCATGGACCTTAACTTTGGGTAGTGATAGAGAACACGAACTTCAAATGTTACAAGCATCACTGTATAAGGATCTTCAAAAAAAATTCTCAGAAAAAAACTGTCTGGTTTTTCTTAATCGAGCCGATGAATTTTTTGTAGTATCTAATGGTCTTAATCTTGAGGATCACATTGAAATTCAAAAAGATCTCAAGGAAAAATTTGATGTTGGACTAGCAATTTCAATTGGATATGGTAACTCTCCATTTGAAGCAAACCAAAAGGCTTACGAAGGAAAGAAAAATAACGTATACCTGAATGAGGAACATAATATTTTTGGATTTTTAACAAATTCTTCAGAAAATCAAGTAACCGTAATGCATTATGATGTAGATGATCTTTCTTCTAAAAGAAAAACATTGTCCCCATATGAGATATCATCTGTAATTTTCAATCTATATTCAAAAATGTCAAATTATTTTATTGGAAAAAATTCTTTGAGCTTTTTCATGGGAGGTGATAATTTTATGGTAGTTGCAAGTGATGATGGTAAAAAAAATGCCCAAACCTTTGTAGAATTAATCAAAAAAGAAGATGAAATTCTCTTAAACTGTGGTATAGGAACTGGAAAAACCTCAAGAGAAGCGGTAGGTCTTGCTACAAAGTCTCTAGATACTATTAGAGAAATTCGAGATTCAGGAAAGGAAAAACCTGAAGTTTATGAATTACAATGTTAATTAAAAATATCAGCGTATTACTTGGATCAGAATTAGAATTTGTTTCAAATACAAATATCAAAATTCAAAATAATAGATTCAAAAGAATTCAACCAAAAATAGGACCAAGCTCAAAGGAAGAATCTATTGATGGTGAAGGATTACTTCTACTTCCTGGCTTTGTTAATTGCCATACGCACATAGGTGACTCAATTGCCAAAGACATTACATTAAACAGCTCAATGGAAAAGCGAGTTCATCCAGTTTCAGGAATAAAATCAAAAATTCTCAAAGAAACAGATCCAAAACATCTAAAAAAATTCATGCAAAATTCATGTATTTCCATGTTGAAAAAAGGAATTACTACATTCGTGGATTTCAGAGAAGGAGGTTTGGATGGAATTTTGTTGTTAAAAGAGGCATTAAACCCAATTCCAATCCGCTCAATAATTCTTGGAAGATTAGAAATGTACCAAAATAATATTGAAATACGAAAAAATA
>JACEMX010000152.1 GCA_013867335.1 Candidatus Nitrosomaritimum aestuariumsis | reverse complement strand
CTACTACCATAAAACCACTTTTTTTCTTTTATTTTTTCTCTAAATTATGGGGTTTAGCTTTTACGCCTAGCTAAAAAAACCAACACCTCTCTAGCTGAGACATCCCGGTGATTTGATGCTTGTCTGAAATAGTTAGGCACAAGTGTTAAACCCCCCCTAAAATCAACTGTTTTCAATAAAATGGCATTATGCCTATTATGACTAATTTTGATAGGGGGTTTAGCTTTTGTGCGTAAAACCCGAAATTTTTCAAAAAACGAATGTTGGAATAATTACAAAACCTAGATTTTACTAACCATGATTTTTGTGGATTTTTGAATGGATTGACCAGTTTTTGTCTCAAAAGTGGGGGGTTTTTAGATGAACTTTTGATGTTTGGTGATTATTCTTTACATTAAATTTCCAAAAACATCTGAAAAAAACTCTGAAATCATATTCATCAGCCAATCTCCTGCTTCTCTTAATCCCGAAAAAGCGTCATTTGCCGGCGCAAAGGCCTCATTAACTTGGTTTTCGTTAACAACTGTTTGCTTTTCTTGTGAGATGCCTGGAATATCCTTGAGATTTCCATCCTCTACAAAATCGTCATAATTTTGATGTTCTGTCAATGTATTGTTTCATTCCCACTTGACATTTTATATCATGTTTGTTGGTTTTTTTGAACACCTCAAAAGGGGGTTTTACCCCCCATAACGACATGACTTGGTTGCGGCTTCTCTAGTCTAATGATGATAATGCAATACCAACTTTTTTGGGGCCAAACTCACCATGTTTTTCCCCAGTACTGGTACTGCTAAAACGCTGACTTTTGATCTAGTTTTTCTCATGTTTCTAATTACTATAATTTTGGATATAAGATCCGCGAAGGACTGATAAATCATCTATTTTTCTAGAATGTTTTTAGGAGAAATCTTGCAGTTTTTTCATGCATTTGTGATACCCTGTCTACTGCCTCAAAGAGAGTCTGTTGGTTAATGTCGACTCTGTCATCTAAAACTGCGTAAACTCCGATTTTCTGCTTTCCATCCTCTTCTATCATTTTGTGAATGGCCTGCAAAGAATAGCAATAATCCCCTACCTTTTTCTCAAATCTTTCTTTCTCTTCTGGACTAAACCCCAAATATCTTGAAATTTGATTATTTTTCATCACTACTTTAGAGCCAACTACAAGTATTCCTGGCTGCTTTACTGGCTCAAAAATTTCAACTGGCACTCCTGCCTCTCCTGCATGTTTAACCAATACGTGAAAAGAATTTTCAGGGTTTTTTACAAATTCAAATGAGAGGCTATCGTGGATTAACCATCTCTCTACATTATCTCTCATTCTATTACTGCTCATCACTAACTATCTTAATTGGTTCTATATGATTCTAAATCACAAAGTTTACGGTGCTTAATTTATAATATTTCTAAATTCGAGTTTAGAAATATTTGAAATATTGACTGTGAAAACATCTCTCCTAGTACTCATAGGTTAATGTCAAATCCTTGCTCAATTTCAGGTATTTGCGTTAACACTAGAATATTGAGCATAAGTCCTATTATTGCAAGAACAATTCCCAAATAGAGACAATTTTTTGCTTTGTTAGGATCATCTTGCCGTAAAACAAAGAATGCGATGATTCCTCCAATTAATCCTAAAAATATTGGTAAAAGAAACCAAAGATTACTTCTACGTTTTTCAGGATACATCGGGATTTGTGACTTGTTTGGCAATAAAATGTGTTATTATTTTGAACTTGCAAGTTTTTTCTGAATCTGTGTAATTTCGATTTCTACTGTCTCAAGAGGATCTTCCACTTGGTTGCGTTTGATTGAAAACATTTTTGGTTTTTCAAAATCTTTTGTGCAATCGGGGCATGCATAAACCAAAACTCTATGTTCATTTGGTGCTTTTGGGTTTGATAATCTGGGATAATACACTAACCTGGCGCCACAATCAACACAATAACGATTAGCCCTTTTAGTTCTGGCCAATGTAATCCTCCTGCATTATTGCTAATATGCGATCATCTATTAGATCTATCCTGTCTAATTCAGTACACCAAATAGTATCAATCGATCAATGTTTCTAAACTCGAATTTAGAAATATAGTTCAATAAGCGTTCAAGTTAGCAATTTAAAATGTTTCTAAACTCGAATTTAGAAATAATGAGAAGCGCCGCCCATCAGACTTGAACTGACGACCGTCCGATTAACAGTCGGATGCTCTACCACGCTGAGCTAGGGCGGCAACATGTTTGTACCTTGGTAAAAGTGATTTAATCCTTGCTACGATTCCATTTAGACAAGATGTCTAATCATCTTAGTTGAATTTTGCAAAAAAGTCTTTGATATCCTTAGAGTGATTTTCTACCAATTCGATAATTTCCAGGTGCTCTTCTCCTGTTGGCTCCCTTTTATGGACAATTTGAAAAGCACTTAATGCCGAGCCGACCATCTCTCCTACAAAAAAACCACACAAAAAATCACCTACGCTCTTACAATCCCAGACTTGGCCTACTCTTGGAGAAGCTCCTGCAGACTTGTATAACTCAAGAGTTTCTTGAATTAACTTTGTAGTTTGCTCTTTGAATTCTGAATCTAGGGTCATTGAAAACGCAAAAATTCTAAAATGTTATTTTTCTATGCCTTTTTTCTTTTCATAGATGTAAATACCATCTAGGAAAACTCTGTGATCCTTGTTTTTTACTTTGGTCTTTAACTCGATATTTGCTGCAGTTTGAGTAACGTCTGTCCATACCTCTCCAGTCAAAACCACGTCCTCTCCTTTTGGGATTACTTTGGTGTTTCCGACAATGAATGTTTTTCTTGGAGCTCTTTCTCCCTGAAAGTTTTCAATTAAAATGGTTTTACCATCGACTTTTACAGTGATTGGAAAGTGTGCATAAACTACTTTCATTTTGATTGTGTATCCTTCAGTTAATCCCTCACAAATATTTCGAATCAAAGAACGTGCAGTGTGAAGAATAGAATAGTCTCTTTTTCTTTTGCCTAATGCCTTTAGAGTTACTTTGCCGTCAGCTACTTCTACATCGATTGGAATTTTTCTAAAACTCTTGAATGTTTTACCTAAAGGTCCTTGAAAACCCAACATATGCTTGTCAACTGTAATGTTGATTCCTTCTGGAATATCTATGGTTTCTTGAAATTGCTTAGTAGACATATCCTATCAAAAATCCTCCAATTCCTTTTGATACTGCTTCATGGTGCGACATTACTCCTTGATTAGTAGTTACTAGAAGCATTCCTCTGTTATATGCAGGTAAGTATTGCTGTTCCCAACTATTGTACTCATCTTGTTTTACTTTGAATCGTGGTGAAATTGCTCCGCACTTTGTAATTTTTGCAAGTAATTTTATTTTGAATTTTCCGCCTCTTTTGTCATCGACGTGTTCAAACTCGCCAATGTATCCGTCTTTTTGTAGGGTTTTGAGAACCTCTATTCCCAACTTTGATGTTGGAAGGATGATACATTCATTGTTTCTTCTAGTTTCATTGTTGTAAATTGTTCCAAATAGGTTTGCTAAAATGTTAGTTGCTGGCATACTTATCACTGATTTTTCCTAAATCCTAAAGATACTGCTACTTCTCTGAAACATCGTCTGCATAACATTAGATCGTATTTTTGAATGACTGCTGTATAATCTCCGCATCTCTTACACCATCTTGATCCACGTCCAAAATCATGCTTTTTTCTTCCTGTGAATTCGTAAGTTCTATCTTTTGCCATTATACTACGGTCACTCCAAACTCTTTGATTAGATAATCTTTTGCTTCTTCGGCTTTGATTACGTGGTGTTTTCCTACATTTGCCTTGTGTTTACTTCTTTTTCTTATTCCGTAACCTGGTCTTGCCAGTGTAACAGAAATTCCTAAACCTAAAATTCCAATTTTTGGATCATACTTTACACCGGGAATATCAATGTGCTCGTTTATTCCAAATGAATAATTTCCAAAGTTATCAAATGATTTTCCTTTAACTTGATTGCCTTTTGCCTCTAATAGTCTCTTAAGTAATGCCTTTGCATCTTCTCCTCTGACGGTAACTGCGACACCTATTGGTTCTCCCTTTCTAATTCCCCAATCTCTTTGAGTTTCTTTGGCTTCTCTTGCTGTTGGGTTTTTACCGGAAATTTGTTCAAGAGCTGTCCTTCCAACCTGAATGATGTCTCCTGATCTTCCAAATCCCATGTTTAGGACAACCTTTTCTAGAGATATTTTTCGCATTGGGTTTTCGGTAGTTTGAGACATAGTATCACTTTATTTGAATAACTGGCTCTCCTTTTCCAATAACCATTACAACGTCTGCAGGAATTTCGATTTTTCTTTCTTCTAATGCTAATAGTATTCTCTTTGGAAGGATAAATGATCCTTCTTCAATGGTTTCAATTTTACCAATTTGACCTGCGTTAACTCCACGTGTAACTAGTACATGTGAGTCTTTTTCTAACTTTATTACTTCAAGTATCTTTTGCTCTGGAATTTGAATTAAACAACTATCTCCTACATTTACTTGTGTGTCTGAAATAACTGAACGACCATCGTGGAATCCAATCTGTGTTTTTCCGTCCTTGATTGTAGTCTTGCTAGTAACTCGCACGATTTTTTTTGCTTTTTCAGATTCGTTAATTTTTACTGGTTTCAAAATTTTTCCATCGGTTGGAACTAATCTGTATATGTCTGATACATCTTGTAGCTCTACAACATCCATTAATCCGATTCCAGTATGCAATGACTTTCGGACCACGCCGTCAATTTTTACTCTGCCACCATATATTGCGGTCTTTGCTTCTCTTAGTGATGTTACGATCTTTAATGTATCTCTAAGAAAAACTGCAGTTGGGATTGAGGCTTGTTTTCTATGTGGACCTGGTTTTACGGTAATTACAAATCGTTTGCTTTTTCTGTTAATTCCCCAGAACTGAGGTGCCATTTGTCGTTTGAGTTTTTTACTTCCTGAAATGCTTACCATTATTCTTTAGCCTCCTTTTCTTCTGGTTTTTCTACTTTTGTTTCTTTAGTTGGTGTTTCTTTTGGTTTTGAAGATGGTTTTTTACCCTCAAGTTTTGCCATTCTCCATTTATCACTTGTATTAAGGCCTGTAACTATAACATTAGAAGAATGAATGTATACATCAAATTTGTCTCCTTTGGTTTTTTCTTTCTTTACTCCTTCAATTGCAATACTGTTTTTTTGAATGGATACTTCAGCTACTTTACCATCTACTCCTTTGAATTCTCCACGTACAATCTTTACTGTGTCTCCTTCGACAACACGGACACTGTTTTTTGAGTACTTGTTTTTGAGGTCTTTTGATAGTGGACTTGAGACTTGTTTGCTTTTTGTGGCTTGAGATGCACGATAAATCATCTGGTTTCTCATTTTAGTTGGTTTCATCTTATACCACCATTGATGCCAAGTTAGCTACTCTTGGCCATTTTTCTGAAGCTTCTGCTGCTACTGGTCCTTTGATGTCTGTTCCTTTCATTTCTCCTTCTGGAGTAATTAGTACTGCTGCATTGTCTTCAAAACAGACTCTTACACCGTTTAATCTTCTAACTGCATATTTCTGTCTAATAATTACTGCACCATAAACTTGCTTTCTTAGTTCTGCAGGTCCTTTCTTTACAACAACATTGCAAAAGTCCCCTACACCACCTGCTGGAAGTCTTGAAACTCTTGTCTTGTATTTTGTTACATTGATTACCTCTAAAATTTTTGCGCCAGAATTGTCTGCGCAAACTATGTTTGCACCAACTGGGATTGATCTTGTTACATATGGTCTAAATTCTGCTACTCCTTTACCTGCTTGTTTTGCCATTATTCTTTAA
>JACEMX010000053.1 GCA_013867335.1 Candidatus Nitrosomaritimum aestuariumsis | reverse complement strand
GTAGTCTTTGTTGCCTTTTTGGCTGTAGTCTTTGTTGCCTTTTTGGCTGTAGTCTTTGTAGCCTTTGGTTTTACAACTGCTACTTCCTCAACAATCTCTTCAGGTTGTTCCTGGGCAATTGCTTTCGCTTCAATTGAATCAGCCTCTACTCTTGCACGAAGTTTAGCCTTGTATTTGAGATTTCTTGGTTTTGTTCTTAGACGATATCCACAACAAGGACACCACAGACCTTCCCATTTGATGAATATTTCACAAATTTGACATCTTCTTTGTCCAGAAGCATATCTTCCGGTTCCTACAGGCTTTTGAGCCTTGTATCTAACGCAAATTCCTTTACAAGTCATCTTAGTGGTTTATTGTAGATTTCATAACTATATAAGGATGGATCGGTAATTTTTTAGGATAATTATTAAAAATTTTGTAAAAATTATATTTTTTAAGTCGATCATAACTATTTGTTGGAAAAAAAACCAAGAAAACTTCAATAAATATGTATAGCTTTACCTAATATCAATATTATTGAAAAATTAATAGATGTCAATATAGATGTTTGAGTAAATTTTTCATATAATATCAAAAAATATGTAGAATATACAAATTTCTAACTAATTACAATAAAAATTAACTTAAAAATTTGGAAAAACCTGATTAGAGTTAAAAAAAATCGTTTTTGTTGTAATAAAATAAATCAAAATTAGAAAAATCAAAATTTTCTAGTTTTGTAGAAGGAAAAAACTATCCAGTTAACGAAAGTGGTAAGATGGAATAACGATAACCTTCTCTCTGTGAGATAAATTTTGCAGAAAGCATATCACGTTTACCCCTCTGATTAAAATTTTTAATCTTTAGGCTAGTTTTACTTTCATCAACATATTCCAAATCAAATGAAGAACAAAATTTCAAGTTAAGCATTTTTTCTATTTTTTTAGCTATGCTCATGTTTCCATTTCCAATTTTTACTATTTTCCGTTTAGCTCGTAAATTTCCTAAAATTCCTATAATATGGAAAACTAATTCTTCTATCGATGAGTGAAAAGAGCTTTCAATTTCTTTGCCAAAATAAAAAACAGATAGTCCAATTCTTTGTCCAGGGTCAATTCCAATTATAAGATCTTCTTCATCATAATCCAAGTTTAATTTTTGAACCATTAATCCGCGAATTACAGTATAATGTTTATCAAAAACATCTTCGTATAAAATAGGTTTTTCACATTTAGTAGGATATTCCTTTTGAGTTGTAAGAATCAAATTTCCCTTGTATTTTGGAATTTCTTCAGGGAGTATGGAGTCAAAAGGTAAATCTAAAACTTTTAACAAATTTGAAAATCTATAATACGGCTTACCATACGTGGTTGCAATTCCAATACGAGTATGAAGTAATGGATCGATAATGTAGAGGAATTATTGTTAAATTTAGATTTATGCCTTCAAAACAGTTGACACAACCTGTCTTACTGCTTCATCAAATCCAGCATCAATTTTTGAGTTAATTTCAGAGAGTTTTGCCTCACCTTCTTGGGCGATTTTTGCAGATTCAGTATTGGCCTTTTCTTTAGAGGCATTAATTATTGTCTCTGCTTCTTGTGTTGCCATTTCTCTTGTTTTTTCCAAAAGATTGTCAATTTCAGTTTGGGCTTTCAAGGAAAGTTGCTTTTTCATATCACCGACTTTAGAGTTTAAAGAATCAAGATCATCTTCTAAGCCACTAAGGGATTGAATAATTCCTGTTACCTTTGACTCAGCCATACTGCTCATTATACCTGAAATCCCTCTAATCCATTACTTAAATCATTCAATCTTTAGATTTTTCTTGTACGAAATTCGAACAAGTTATCCACTGGTAAGAAGTAAAATTGCCCTAGCAAGATCGCCCTTTGCTTCTTCAAGTGCGGCCTTGGCTTTTTCTTCATCAACTCCTGCTTGTTGGCTAACTAACTGGATATCATCCTCAGAGAAAACTGGAACCTCTAATTCCATTTCCTCATAACTATCAGCCGTTACTGTAAATATTGAATTATCCTGTGCTTTCATTTCAGTAACAGAGGGTTTTGAAATTATTATCTCCTTTTTATCTGTCTTAATAATTACCTCTTGGACGTTAGGAAGCTCTTTCATATCAAGTCCCATTTTATCCATCATTCGTCGCATTTCGCGATTGCCACCACGCATCATGATGATATTTCCTCCTTACGACTTTTTAAACTATCTCTGACTTTTACTGCCACTCCTCGCTCAAAATCATTTATCATTTCAGATGAAAGGACTGCTCTTCCAACTGCAATTACCTTATCTTTGAACAAAATAGGTGTATCAGAAGAAATTCGGATATTTTTTCCAATCCACACAACATGCTTACAGAAAACGGAACGACCTTCTTCAACGAAGGGTGCAGCATCGGCATTTATTTCAAGACAATTTTCCTTGAATTTTTTAGATTCAAGCAGTAATTGTGCAAAATAGGGAGTTATAGCTAACCCACCATCGATTCTCAATGTGCAAAGTAATTTTTCATTATAATGAGCTGCTTTGATTCTTCCATTTTTTCGTGAATAAGTTATTTCAATTTTTTTTGGAAGATATTTTGAAACTCCTTTTCCAAAAAGTGCATCTATAGTTTGCTTTAGTTTATTGACATGATCCAATATGTAGAATTATTTTATTCTAAATATTAGTTCAATGATTTCATTTATAGTTTCGATTAATCTATATAGATTAGATTTTTTTATATTGATTATGGATGAAAGAGAAGAAACAAGGAAAATTCAGTTTACTGGTAAATCTTCCTATATTGTTTCTCTGCCTAAACAGTGGATAATGGAGCTTGGTCTAAAACAAGGAGATCAAATTAGAATGGTCAGAAAAGGAGCATCAACGTTAGAGCTGTATCCCCCAAAATTTGAAACAAGATCTCAGAAAAAAGAGGATGCTACAATCGAAATTGGTCCAGAAGAGAAAACATCCAAAGTAGTTAGAAAATTAATTTCACTCTATTTTCTAGGATATAAGACAATTAATGTAAAACCAAAATCAGGAAGATTAGATCCCATTCAAAGAACTGCGGTAAAAGAAGCAGTAAAAAAAATGCTAATGGGATCTGAAATTATTTCAGATTCTACGGGAGGAATAACTATTCAAGTCTTGGTTAATCTTTTAGAACTTTCAGTAGATGGTGCGTTTAAGAGAATGTTACATTTGACCAAATCGATGTCAAATGATGCATTGTTAGCATTGAAAGAAAATAATTTAGAATTAGGACAAGAAGTAATTAATACAGATGACGAAGTTGATAGATTTGGATTTTATATTATTCGCCAGTTGAAAATTGCTATCCAAAATGAACATATGCTAAAGGAAATGGGTTTTAGGAATGCAAGAAATTGTCTTGGATATAGATTGATTGTAAAAAATATTGAAAGGACAGGAGATCATGCAGCCTTTATTGCAAAAGATCTTTTAGAATTTAAAAAATCTGTAAAAAAAGAGATTTTGGATAAGATTCAGGATATGAATAAATTTTGTTTAAACGCTTTGGATGAGGCATGTTTGGCATTGTTCAAAGAAGATTATAATCATGCAGAGCAGATAATTGAAACAACATCTGAAATCGCCAAATATGAAAAGAAAATTAGAGATGCCTCAAAATCTCTAAAAGATGATGAGGAAATCTATCGAATACGAAGAATAACTGAAAGTGTGCGAAGGGTTTCAGAGTATGCAAGTGATATTGCAGAAATTGTTTTGAATATGAATATCGATAAGGCTATCAAGAAAAAAGCCTAGTTTCTGAAGGTAAGATAGTCAGGTTTTAATTCTCGATAAAATGGATAAATAAGAAAAATGAATTCTGCAATTTTAATTACATATGACAAAGAAGATGCAATAAATGAAGCACTTGGTCTGTGTGATGCTGCAGGATATCAGATAGTACACACAATTACTCAAAATTTCCTAAAAAAGCCAAAGTATGGAATTAGTAGTGGTGTCCTTGAAAACTTGCAAGACCTTACTGAAAAACTAAGACCAGATGTGATTATTTACGATGAGATTCTCAAACCTAGTCAAAATTATAATTTAGCATCAGCCCTTCACAGAGAAATATTAGATAGAGAGTCTCTAATTCTTGAAATTTTTGAGAGTAGGGCATCTAGTTCAGAGTCAAAATTACAAGTAAAACTTGCACAACTTAGATACGAGATGGCCAGAGCCAAGGAGAGAGTGCGTTTATCTCGAATTGGAGAACAACCAGGATTTATGGGAATTGGACAATTCGAAGTAGATGTTTACTATAATGACATAAAACATCGGATGCAAACAATAAAATCAAAATTAGAAAAAGCTGGAAAACAACGAGAACTTCATAGACAATCAAGAAAACGGCAGGGATTCAAAACCATATCATTAGCAGGATACACTTCCGCTGGAAAAACCACCTTGTTTAACAAGTTAACTGGAGAATCAAAAGATCAAAGCAAGGAGTTGTTTACCACCCTATCAACCACAACAAGAAGAATCACAATTGAGCATGAGCCATTTTTGATTGCAGATACAGTTGGATTTATCAGTAAATTGCCAGCATATATGATTGAGGCATTCAAATCGACTCTTGAGGAATTAATTTACACAGATGTAATTGTTTTGGTGATTGATGTGAGTGATTCATTATTTGATTTTAAGAAAAAATTTGCAAGTTGTATGAGGACTTTGAGTGAAGTAGGAGTGGAAAGAGACGTGGTTATTTTTGTTTTGAATAAATCAGATTTGGCATCAAATTATGAAATCAATGAAAAAGTTAAGATTTTGAATTTGCAGGATAGCAAAAAATGGATCGCCGTTTCTGCATTAGTTGGTAAAAATTTGAACGAATTAAAAATTTTAGTAAAAAACATAATTGAAAATCAGAGTTCTTCAAATTATAATAATAAAATCGTGAAGGAGTTCAAGGATCCATATGGTAATTGAAGTGGTAAGAATAGGTCAAAGGGTAGTAAGAGACGATAGAGTAACAACTCATGTAGCTTTGGTTGCACGAGCATTTGGCGCAGAAAGAATTTACATGAATGAGATAAATCCAGAGATAAAAGATACTCTAGATAAAATCAATGATAGTTGGGGCGGTAATTTTGCCATAGAATTTATGGATAGCTGGAAACATATTGTAAAAATGAAAAAAGAAGACAATTACAAAATAATTCATCTTACAATGTATGGAGAGAATATCAATGACATTCAATCAAAACTGAGGCAGGAAGAAAATTTGCTAGTAGTTGTAGGAGCAGAAAAAGTTCCTAGAGAAATTTATGAATATGCTGATTATAATGTTGCAATTGGATCTCAACCCCACTCCGAAATTAGTGGCCTTGCCATACTATTAGACAGAATACAAAATGGAACTCAATTCAATAATACATTTTCAAATGCCAAAAGAAGGATTATTCCTACAAAAAAAGGCAAAAATGTTGTGGTAAATGAGACAAGGGATTAATAATAGAATACAGGTAGTCATTAAAGTTGGTAGACAAATACGAAGATCCTTTTGTACGAATTGCTTCTATGATAGGAGGCGATGAATATCTTAAAGTTGCAAGATCACTTTTGAAGGCCGAAGATGCTACTGATGAAGAAATAGCAAGCTCTACAGGATTGAGAATAAACATGGTAAGGAAAGTATTGTATGATTTGTTTGGAAAATCTTTGATAACTGGAATAAGAGTTAAAGATGAAAGAAAAGGATGGTTTGTCTATCGGTGGAGAACAAGACGAGAAGAAGTAGAGCACTTTATTGAAAATCAAAAAAAGAAAATTACAGAAAGACTACAACAAAGATTAGATTTTGAAAATCATTCTGATTTCTATCATTGTGGAAATGAAGACTGTCCTAGAGTTACTTTTGAAGAAGCGTTGGAGGGGATGTTCAAATGTCCTTCATGTCAAAATGTGTTGAATTTGAAGAAAAATGATAAGGCCAAAAAGGCTTT
>JACEMX010000006.1 GCA_013867335.1 Candidatus Nitrosomaritimum aestuariumsis | reverse complement strand
GATTAGACAAAATCAATTATCGAAAACATGCATAGATTACTTATGTATTCTGTCAAATCCAAAACGAATTGCACATAACAAGCAACAAAAATCACTCTTCCTTAGAAAGTAGTCTTTACCACAATTTTTACATGCTTTCAATTTGGGTGTTTTTGATAATATTTGGTATTAAATGGGATGTAGAATGATCGTAATTTGAAATAAAGCATTTAGTTGATCTGTTATTCTTGAGAACACAAGAAAAAAAATTGAATTTTTTAGAAATTAGTATCTTATATGATATTATTTTTTTAGACCAGCATAACCCAAGAATTTTTTGGGGTGAGATTCTACTATGTTTTTTATTTTTACTCTGTCAGATCTTGAAATGCTTTTGGTAACTTTCATAATTTCATTCATCATATCATTACTTGTTTGGGCTCCTTTGAATAACCCCAAGTGAAATAAAACAGGAAGTTTGGCAAGTCGGTCATTCGTAATTAAATTTACGTCCTCAGGTGAATCAGATTTTGATGAAATTTCCAATGATTTGTCTACTGCTGTTCCAAATAAATCGGCCAATCCTAAGGTAATGCTACGCTCCAGTTTGGTATTTTTCTCCTTTTTTGCAAAAGAAACAATGCGTTTTATCTTCAAAAGAGCCTGATTTTCTTCAATTTCTTCAAAATCATGGGAAGATAATTCTACGCCAAAATAATTTTGAAAATAATCAATAATGTATGCTAAAGCATCTTTCCTGCAAGCTGCCTTTGTAGTTCCAAATGGACAGTTTTCACAATTAGTTGTATAAAATCGAGAACCCCTATCACCAAAACTTGAAAGTATAATTTTTTCATTTTTTCTAAGTTTTGTAAAGGCTCTGGATATTGTAGCCTCATCTATTTTCAAAATATCAGAGATTTCAGTTGCAGAGTAAGAGCCTTCATCGATTAATTGAAGAATTTCTTTTTCTACATCGCCAGGAGATCTTCTTGATTCCTCCTGAATTTCATCTCCAAGGTAATGCCAAACTAACTTGTCATCTATTTCGTGATTAATTTTTAAGATTTTATCATCAAACTCTGCTACGAAGCCTGAGTTAATTTCATCCATTAATATTTTTTTTATTATTTTAGAAATATTCTTTATTTTGAAATCTTTTAATTTTTCTGAAATTTCAGAAATAGTGATTTTTGATTTACCCATTCTCCATAGAAAGTATAAAGTCCATCTTACCTTCCTTTCATCACTTCTTTCAATTCTTCTTAAAGTACTGCAAAAGTCATCTAATTTTTCCCATTTAACTTCATTGATTGTAGAATCATCGTTTTTTATCATTAAGGTCTTGTCTAGTTTTTTACAAAAGTCCTCAAGAAGTTTTTGTTGTTGAGATTTTTTTGTTGGCATTGGTAATTTTGGTTTTACAGATTTAATTCGTTTTAAAGTTAAATGAAGAAGTTCCCCTTTTTCCAGATAATCTTGATTACGAAATTCTTTGGTTTCAAACTTTAAGGTTTCAAGAAAATCTAAATCGTTTGATTGGATGGAATTAGGTTCAAAAATTTTCAAACCTATGAGTGATGCTTTTGAAAGACCCATTTTGCCGCTCTACTTGATCATTGGCACCTATATAGTCATCTATTTGAGGTAAAAAATTGCTTTTTCAAATATGCTTTTGGTTATTCATCTATTAACTGTCTAATGTTCTGAAAAATCCTTTGTCATTTTAAATGAATCCGAATCAGGAATTGAGTTGATTTAATTTTGTTCAAGATCAATTAGTTGCTCTTTTTCTATTTTTGAGCATTTTTCTCCTTGTTTAATATCAATTTCATCTCTTTTGGATTTGAAAATGCAATTATTGCAAACCCTCCGAGAGGTAAGACATCCTAAGCCAATAACAATCCTGGTTGAAAGCAGACCAGTAAAAGAAGGAAGAAAACTTTCAGAGACTACAATAACAGAAGATTCCTATTCATGGAAAGATCTGCAAGGATTAAGCTGGATTTTCCTTACTGGAAAAGATGATTGAAAAATCAAGGATGGGGATGAATGTATGAAGAAAAAACTAATTGGTCTAGCAGCATCGATTCTTGCCATCTCGCTAATTTTTTCATCAGTTAAATCTACGGAAGCTGTTTCATATTATGGACATGATGGATCAGTAAGTGAATATCTAGAAAAAGTAGTTGTAAAACCATATTCCAATAAAAAAGATACATGGGTTTACATTGTAAAAGCTTGTGCCACAGACCATAATCTTGGAGTAGCAGCTGTCGTTCTAAAGTCAGACATTGACAGAGAGCAATTAGGAGTTAGCAAATCTATCGTAAAGGGTAACTGTTCTCATTATGGCGCGGTAATGAAGGCAAAGGATGGTGACACTTTAGGTGCAGAGTTAATTCTTACTCATGAAGCTCTGGAAAAATACCAAGGATTGGTAAAAAGCATTCCAGAAAAATCCACTCAAGACATTAAAAGCACAATGAAAGAGATTAGCTTCTATAGAAGTATTCTTGGAGGTTTGGTCTGAATTGACTTGCTATAGACCTGAATGTAGAATTGGACGGCCTTGTAAAACATGCAAGGAGCTGTTCCTTTCAGATGATGAGATGATGTTGTATTGTGATGATTCTGAAAAATCTTTGAGCTTATCTGGATTTTGGGGATAAGTGGAGGTGAATCAAAAATGGCAAAAAAGAAAACAACTCGTAGTAAAAAAAATGACAATGAAGAAGACTAGTCTCCCTAATTCCTTGATTTTGTAGCCATTTCTCTATTTTTCCTTTATTTTTTAGGTATTTACCAAAACAGATGTGTAATTAACCCATACAAAATTTACATTCGACAAAATTTTTTGATTTGGCATTTTCTATTGTATCGGGAGTAAAATATTCCCTATCTTGCATTTTCATTTGATATATTTCACATTCTTTCTTCATATTTCCTAAATGATGAACGATTCTATTGGACCTATTTCCCAAATACCCTGCCAAACTTTCCATCTCTTTATCTTAAAGCATCCTTAAATCCTTTTGTAAAAAAAGAAAAAAGGGAAAATAAAATTATTCAGTAATGTCTCTTTCTTGATTCTGGCTACACAAAAATTTTTGAAAGAGATTAAAAGTCAATTATCATTTTCTTCCTTTTGATATTGTAGTGCTTTTCCTAACCGGTTTCTTACTAGCTGTTTTTTTGACCGTACGTTTTATGGTCTTTTTTGCAGGTTTTCTAGTACTACTTTTTTTTGGTGCAGTCTGAGCGGCTCGTCTTTTTACGGCTGTCTTTCGCTTTCTTGTAGCTGCTGTCTTTTCTACAGCCTCTGTTTTTAGTTTGGCATTTCGTTTTCTAGTTCTTGCTGCTTTTATTGCAGCTGCACTTCTTTGAGCTTTGGTTTGAACCATGTTGAATTCTCAAATCTTAACTTGCTCTTATAGAGAAAAAGTAAATAGTTTTTACTCAAATGAGTAGTTCTTAAATCACTTTTTTCTAACAATTAGTTTTTCTATTAGTTCAATCCTAAAGCAGTGATGAAAATTGCCATAGTGTATAACAAAAAGACAATTGAAGAAAAAGATGTCATCAATGTTTTTGGAATGATGACCAAGGAACACTATAGCGAAAAAACCGTTGAAAAGGTTGCCAAATCCCTAGAAAAAGGAGGGCACTCCGTCAAAGTGATTGAGGGAGGTATGAGCTTTATTGATGATATGAAAGACTTTATGCCAAAAGTAGTAGCTGGGGAAAGACCTGGAATGGTCTTTAACATGGCATATGGAATTCAAGGACAAAATAGATACACCCATGTTCCAGCCATGCTTGAAATGCTTGGCATTCCATATGTTGGGTCCGGACCAGAGGCACATGCAGTAGTCCAAGACAAGGTTATGACTAAAATCGTTCTACAAAAAAACCATATTCCTACGCCTGGTTTCTGGGTTTTTTCCACTCCTGAGGATGAATTCGATGATTTGGTTTTTCCTGTTATTGTAAAACCAAAAATGGAATCAACATCAATGGGAATGGAGGTTGTAGAAAATTGGGATGATCTTAGAAGAGCAGTTGCAAAACAAATTGAGAAATATTCGCAAGAGATTTTAGTTGAACAATTTATTCCAGGAAGAGAGTTTGCTGTAGGGCTTTTGGGAAATGGTACACATGTTGAGGTTCTTCCAATAGTTGAAATTGATCTTGGGGGTGACCCAAACAGAATTCAAACAATAACAGAGAAAAAAAATAAACCTCTTGACAAAATTTGCCCTGCAAAAATAACTGAAGAACAAGAAAACGAAATTAAAAGAATTAGTCTTAAATCTTTTAAAAAATTAGGGATAAATGATTTTGCTCGTGTAGATTTTAGGATGGATGAGAATGGTAATGTGTATGTTTTAGAATTAAATTCAATGGCAAGCTTGGGAGTTACTGGCTCTTATGTTCATGCAGCCAAAACTGCTGGATATACTTATGATTCAATGATTAACAAAATTTTGGATGTTGCTGCAATGAGGTATTTTGGTGAATCATATCTTCATCCACATGAGGCATCTCCTGAAACTATTGAATCTCAACCCCTAAGATCAGTAATTCGAAGTCATCTAAGAAGTCATCTTACTTCAAATGAAAAATTTCTAGAACAAATTGTCAATAATAATTCCAACGTTCACAATATTGAAAATGTAAATAGATTAGCTCACACGATAATTAAAAGATTAGAAAACCTGGGATTCCATTCACAAGATTATCGCGAATTTGATGTTGGAAATATGGTTTATCTAAAAAATCATGATTCAGAAACAAATGACATCCTACTTTTGAGTCATCTTGATACCTGGTATGAAAATCGAGATTTTACCCCCTTTTACAAGGTAGGAAACAAGCTATATGGATCTGGAATTGCCGAAAGCAAAGGAGGTATTCTAGTCATGATTTCTTCCCTACATGCACTAAGGTTTGCTAGAAAACTCAAAAAAATCAAGTGTGGGATTTTATTAATCTCAGATGATTCTTTGGGTGGAAGGTATAGCAATAAACTAGTCCATGACGTTTCTAATGTTTCAAATTACATTGTTGATCTAAAATGGGGGACAAAGGAAGGGGGTGTTGCCATTTCCTGTTCTGGAGTTACCAGATACCATATCGATATGGTTCATATTCGAAGACCAAATGAAACTGTCAAAGAAGTTATTCCTGATATGTGCAGCAAAGTAGTTTCTTGGAAAAAAATTTCTCATGGAACTTCAGATGCTCGAATAACAATTTCTAATTTCTCTGCACAGACTTCCTATGGACGAGCTCCCGATTATGGAAAACTGTTACTTGAATCTAGGTATGTAAGTGCAGAACAAGGAAAAATATTTGATTCAGAAATTAGAAGAATTGCAAAAAAGAAACTTTCCACAAATCTTGATGTCCATGTTGCAAAACAAGTTACAAGAGCACCACTAGAAAAAACAGAGAGAATAGAAAAATTTTTTGAAATAATTCAAAAACTAGCAAAATCTGCAGAGATTAAAATTAAATCAGAACATCGATTTGCTCCATCTAGTTTATGTGATGTTTCCGAAGACAAACCCATGATTGGTTCAATGGGCCCCATTGGAAGTGACTATAGGACGCCAAATGAGCATATTTTCCGAGATAGTATTGTGGATAGGGGAATACTACTTGCTCTCACAATTAACAAATGTTCTAGTCTTTCCAGAGAGGAAAAATAATGAATATTACAAGAATAGAGAACTCTTTCACAACTACTAGTGACAAAAAATGCTCCGTTGCAAAAAATGGAATGGTGTCTAGTGCATTCCCTGCAGCTACAAAAGCTGGTCTTGAAATGCTCAAAAAAGGTGGAAATGCAGTAGATGCGGCCTGTGCTACAGCCCTTGCTTTGGGAGTGTGCGAGCCTCAGGCCTCAGGTGTAGGAGGACAATCTTTAGCTATTTTACATATTGATGGAAAAACTATCGCAGTTGATGGTTCAAGCAGGGCTCCTTCTCTGGCTCACAATTCCTTTTTTGAAAAACGTTCTCATCGGTTTA
>JACEMX010000026.1 GCA_013867335.1 Candidatus Nitrosomaritimum aestuariumsis | reverse complement strand
AGATGTATTTCTGATGGTGCATGCATCGGTGTATGCCCAACAAAATCAATCTTTTGGATGAGACCAATGAATTACACTGCTGGACAACCAGTACCTCTTCACAAAAACGGTGTCTTCATCAACGGCTGGGCAGAAGACGCAGCCTTATAGACTGTATCTTTCAGCACACATTTTTTTCTTATTTTTATTTTAGAGATTTCTTGCTTATTCCCTTTGGAAGTAACTTGATAAAGTTTGCAACAAAATTATCTCCTTTATCGAAATAAATTTCTGAAAATTTATTATTTTTAAAAAATTTAATCCATGTCTTTTCAAATTCTGTAAACTCTTTTGGATCAAAGTTCAATCTTGCAGTTTCGTGATGAGCTGCTGGAAAAATATCTGATATCTCATTTGGAATTAATCCTAGCTGTGGATTATAGTAGCATATCTCAAAAGAATCAATTTCTTTGTATTTTTTTTTCAAGGTAAAATAATCATGAGACAAATAACCTGGTTTTGTTTGAGGTTCTTTCAGTAAAATTAAAGATTTTTTCTTTGATTTGAATTTTCTAACTATCGTATGATATGACATTACTTCTGGCCTATACTGGTCATACTTGTCATAAAGGAAAATGGCTTTTTCTTTGAATTTTGGGGTGGAAATAGATAATGATTCTGAATTGTTGATTAAAATTTCTACCATTTCAAATAATTTTGGGTGTGCTCTTGCTTTTTTTAATACATATTCCCATAACCTTCCTTCATAAATTGCCTGTTTTACCTTGTCGACTTCAAGCTTTATGGCATGCAAATTATGAATAGCAATTTCATTAATTTTGTCCTGGCCCTTTAACTGTCTTAATTCGTCAGGTGTATACTTTGAGCAAATCTCACAATTGCAAGGAAAAACGGAAATATCTGAAAGATACCTGGTTCCATCTTCTGTAATGTATCTTTCTTGTTTTGCATATAGCATGTAGGATGCTGAATCAAATGTATCACAACCTAATGCTATGGCAAAAGGAATTGTTAATGGATGTCCAGCTCCAAAAAGATGTAGTGGAATTGAATGAGGTATCTGTTTTTTTGCTGAAACAATCATTTGTGCTAATAATTTGTATTCGTATGATTCCATAAATTCTACTGGGCTTCCCAAAGCTAGCATTTGAAAACCCATGTCTACTAATGATTTAGTTGATTTTTCAACCAAATCAAAATGTTCTCCTCCTTGAATGGGACCTATCCAAATTTGCCCATTTTTTTCACTTCCATCCAATGTCTCTTTTGAGACTTTTAATGTGTGATTGACATATGCTTCTGCCTTTTTTCTTGGCAAACCATATCCTGTTGGTTTATCCAGCGGTATTGCAAAATCAGTCATTATACCTTTTTCAAAATTAGCCATTTCTGGAGGCAAAACATCTACATCTCCGTATTCCAATACTTGATAGCCTCCAGAGTCTGTCATTATTGCTCCATCAAAATCAATTATTTTGTGAATCCCTTTTTCAATTGCTTCATCTCCGTAGTTATTTTTTGAAATGTATGCATTTGTAATCACTAAATCAAATCCAATTTCCTTAATTTTTTTGGAGGGTATTGTCTGCTTTACCGGATGAATTACTGGAACATAAGCGGGAGTCTCTATTACTCCATGATTGGTATGAATTTTTCCTATTCGTCCAGCTAGATCTGTTTTTGAAATTTCAAACAAGTAATTACTTCCTAACAGAGGCGTTATTTAATCAGTAAGCAAAAAATTCCTTCAAATCATTTTTTTCTGAAAATACGGATAACCAATCTACATCTTCATTGATAATTTCTCCTTTTATGGCTTCCATCACAATTTCTGCTGATTCTTCAATTGATTTTCCAGTGTTATCAATCTGAATGGTTTTTTCTGTTCCAAATCTAGTTATGGTGTCATATAGAATGACACCGAGAACTTCACTGCCTATATTGTCTTTAATTTTTTCTTTTGAATATCCTCGATTTTTATAAATTGAAATTAAATCGTATGGGTTTTTTCTCAAAACAATTATTTTTTTTATTTGGTCAGATGTTAAAACATAGGGTGCCAAATGTCCAACTATAATTGATGGATGAAAAATTTTTTCTTTGATTATTTTTTCTAATTTATTCACATCAACTTCATTTGTTTCTTCTATCTTCTCAAACAATTCTTCTTCTTTTGCAATTTCATTAATGTCTAGTATTGGTAAATTCAACAACTTGCTAATCTCTTTTGTTATGGTGTGTTTTCCAACTCCTGGGTTTCCGGTTATTACAAAAGACATACCTTCAAATCCAAATTAACTACATTAAACAATTTCTGCAATACTAATATGTACAATAAATTTTATGATGATATTGCAAATAGGTTTACTGGGAAAAGCAAATGTTGGAAAATCTACTTTTTTCTCAGCTGCCACAGAGACACCAGTAGCTACAGGTAACTTCCCATTCACCACAATTGAGCCAAACATTGGAGTAGCATATGTAAAAGCAGATTGTGCATGCAAACATTTTGGAATTCCACACGAAAACCAACTATGTGTTAATAAAATCCGATTTATCCCAGTTAAACTAATTGATGTAGCAGGCTTAGTGCCAGGAGCACATGAGGGAAAGGGTTTAGGAAACCAATTCCTTGATGATGCACGACAAGCCGAAGTGTTAATCCATGTAGTTGACATTGCAGGGACAACTGACATTCAAGGACAACCTGTTCCTATAGGAACTCATGATCCACTAGAGGATGTTGAATTTGTAAGAAATGAATTTGATCAATGGTTTGTTAATATCCTGCAAAGAGATTGGGATAAGATCACAAGAGAGATTGATCAAAAACGCGCAAAACTTACAGATGGAATTACAAAAAGATTCACTGGTTTAGGAATTAAAGACTTTCAAGTTCAAGAAGCTTTACAAAAATTAAATTTAATTTCAAAAAATCCCAAAGAGTGGCAAGAAACAGATATTCATTCTTTTGTAAAAGAATTAAGAAAAAATACAAAGCCAATAATTATTGCTGCAAATAAAGCAGACTTGTGTAAGGATCTTGATATAATAAAAAAAATCGATGAATCTTTTGTTGTTCCTTGCAGCGCTGAGACAGAATTATTGCTAAGAAAAGCAAGTAAAGCAGGAATAATTAATTATTCTCCAGGAGAAGAAAAGTTCTCTCTTGTTGAAGGCAAGGAGATTCTTCCACAGCAAAAAAAAGCCTTGGAAGTAGTAGAGGGGGTATTCTCTAAAATTCATTCTACTGGAATTCAAAAAATTCTAAATAACGCGGTATTTGATACCTTGAAATTTATTGTCGTTTATCCTGTAGAAGATGAAACTAAACTTACTAACAAAGATGGTGATGTTTTACCTGATGCCAAGTTGTTACCTGAAAATTCCAATGCAAAAGATTTGGCAGGTTTAATTCATGCAGATATTGCCAAAGGGTTTTTGCATGCAATAGATTGCAAAACTAAACAAAGGATAGGTGCTGACCATAAATTAAAAAATGGTGATGTCATCAAAATTGTATCAACGCTAAGCAGGGGTTAAATTGATAGGATTAGGAATTGAAAGTACTGCACACACTTTTTCTTGTGCAGTAATTGAAAAAAAAGGAAAATCAGGAAAAATATTATCTGACATACGAAAAATTTACCGCCCTCCAGAAGGTGAAGGAATTCATCCACGTGAGGCATCAAGACATCACATTGAAAATAGCTCCACAGTCTTATCTGACTGCCTAAAGGAGTCTAAAATAACAATAAAGGACTTGGATCTTGTTTCATATGCAGGTGGACCTGGACTTGGCCCTTGCCTTAGAGTAGGAGCAGTAGTGGCTCGGTCTTTGGCATCATACTACAAAATCCCCATCTATCCAGTAAATCATGCAATAGGCCACATTGAGCTTGGCAAACTTTTGACAGGAGCAAAAAATCCTTTGGTTTTGTTGGTTTCGGGAGGACATACCATGCTACTTGCATTCCTAAATAAGCAGTGGAGAGTTTTTGGAGAGACATTAGATATTACTTTAGGTCAACTTCTTGATCAATTTGGAAGATCTCTGGGTTTTGCTTCCCCCTGTGGAAAAAACATTGAACAACTTGCTCAAACATCTTCCAAATATACTCCTCTACCTTATTCGGTCAAAGGAAATGATGTTTCGTTTTCTGGTTTATTATCTGCCACAAAATCTATTGTCTCAAAAAGCAAAGCGGATGCTTGCTTTTCTCTCCAAGAAACTGCATTTGCTATGATTAGTGAGGCAGTAGAACGAGCATTATCCTTCACTGGAAAAAAAGAATTGATGATAGTTGGAGGTGTAGCTGCCAACAAAAGATTATCTGAAATGCTAAAAGATGTTTGTAAAAGGCATGGTGCCAGGTTTTTTGTAGTTCCTCTAAAATTTGCAGGTGATTGTGGCTCACAGATTGCATGGACTGGAATTTTAGAATCTCAAGTAAAAAAGGGTGTATTACTTCAAAATACTTTTGTCACACAATCTTGGAGATTAGACTCTGTTAAAATAGATTATTAGTTTTTAAAATCATCTATTGCTTTTTGAATGTCATCTCTCCATTTCCCAGAATTAAAAACACCAAATTTACAAGTTTTTTCCTCATCTTTTGTTTTAATGATTAAACAGATTTTTTTCATCAAAATTCCTTCCTTCCAAACTTTTGTTATGTTATCTAAGGGAGCATCTATCAATGTATCTCCAAACTGTTTTGAAAAATCCATCATTCTTGCTCTAGTTTTATCAAAGGCTACCCTTCTATTAGTCAGCGTAAGTATGCCTGCACCTAGACTATCTTCATTACAATCCTCTTGTCTGAGTCTTTTTTCCCCTTCTTCCATATCTAACTGTCATCTTTCTATAATTTTAATGAAATGAATAATTGAATTTCTCCATTTTGAAATTTCTATCTCAAACTCGAATTTTTTATACCAAAAATTTGTGTTGAGAAAATTAAAATGCATAGATACAATCTCTAATTCCTTCGTCCATGAACCAAAAAATTTACTTTCATTAAAATAACTCTAGTCTATTATGGAAGGCAAGTATTAATGAAATTAATAAAAAAAGGAGCAGAAGCAGATATCTATGTTACAGAATGGCAAAATTCGGATGCTATTTTAAAAATTAGAAAATCAAAAAACTACAGAAATCCTATACTTGATAAAAATTTACGAAAACAACGAACAATCAAAGAGTCCCAAACTATCATGGAAGTCAAGTCATTTGGAATACCTGCACCTCTGGTCTATTTTGTAAACTTGGAGAAATCATCAATACTGATGCAGAGGATTCCTGGAAAACCTATTCATGATTTACCTGATTCAAAAGTTATCACCTTGGCAAAACAAATGGGAAATCTTGTTGGTATGTTACATCAAAATGGAATTATGCATGGAGATTTGACTACGTCAAATTTCATTTTCTTTCAAAACAAAGTATATGTAATTGATTTTGGTTTGTCTCAAAAAACAATCAAACCAGAAGATCATGCCGTGGATTTGAGGCTAATCAAAGAAATTCTCAACAGTGCCCACGCTAAAATTATGGAAAAGGCTTGGAAAAATTTTCTGACAGGATATAGAAGCGTAGTAGGTACTGCACGATATCTCAAAATTATAAAGTTGGTATCTGAAATTGAGAGTAGGGGTAGATATGCCACAGTCGTTTGATCTTTTCTTTGCATCTTCAAATAATCACAAATTCAAAGAAGCAAAAAAAATCTTAGAAGAATTTAGCATAAACCTTGGTTTCTTTAGGTGCAATTTGGAAGAGATTCAGTCTGACTCGTTAAAAGAAATTGCCAAATACAAAGCAACCCAAGCATTTGAAAAATTGAGAAAACCAGTAATTGTTGAGGATGACGGTCTATTCATCGACTCACTAAATGGATTTCCTGGACCCTATTCCTCATATGTTTTCAAAACTATAGGAAATAAAGGAATCTTGAATCTCTTAAAACAAAAAAGAAAAGCAAGTTTTGTTTCCATAATATCTTACCATGATAAAAATTCTCAAAAATCTTTTGATTCAAAATCTATTGGAACAATATCAAAAAAAATCATAGGTAAAGGTTGGGGATACGATCCAATTTTCATTCCATCAAATTACAAAAAAACATTTGCACAACTAAAAAATAAAAATGAAGTTTCTCATCGATTCAAAGCTTTGAAAAAATTTGCTAGTTGGTATTTTGATAGCTAGAAATCCACCTATCAATACTTCTTTGATTGTTTTGCAATATCACAATCCTTGAAACATAACTTTCATCCATCACTGAAAATATTTTACTTTGATTTACTATCTCCTGACTAAATTTTTTAACTTCATCCATCTC
>JACEMX010000081.1:26598-29741 GCA_013867335.1 Candidatus Nitrosomaritimum aestuariumsis | reverse complement strand
GCATTTGCAAGAACTAATTTAATGTCAGGAGAAATATCGGTAACAGTTCCATATGGAAGAGTAATAGTTTGTCTCATAATCTGTTTAACATCTCGTTCTGAATAAATTGGGTTTCTTCCTTGTGCAGCTGCTACTTTGATTGCATCCAATTGAATTAGATTCATCATCGGAAGGGTTGGTTCTGTACAATAAATCGGTCCTTTGTATCCATATTTACATAAAGTGGGTAGAAAACCAGTATGATCCAAATGAGCATGACCAATTACAACTGCATCAAGGTCATCTAATGTAAGGTCGAGTGAATCTAATCTAGGGTATGCATCCATTGGAGACCTTGCACCTGGATTTACTCCACAATCAATCAAAATTTTGCTTTCAGGAGTAGATAACAACATAGAAGATCGCCCTACCTGACCAAACCCTCCTAGTGTAAATAGAGAGACTTCAGTTCTTTGGGCTAGTCTGGGTCTGAAAATTTCATCTCCGATTTCTCTTAATTGTCGACTTCTATCAACTGCAGACTGTTTTAGTGTGGCTTTAATGGTCTGAATAGTACGAGATGGAACAGTTGTTGCTTTTCTGACACGTATTTTCCAGCCTGTCTTTTCAGTTACTTCAGCATGATTGAATTCTTTTGCATTTCTTTGTAAAAGCCAAGGTCTTTTTGCCTCGATTGATACTTCGCCAGTAGCTATGTCAAAGACGGTGCCCTGAAGTTTAGCTTCTTCAGGTACACATTCAGCAATTATTTTTCTTGCCTCATCTTCAGGTTTTCTTATTGATTCATCGGTTCTGATAACAATTCGTTTTTTGATAATGTTAACAAGATTAGAAATTGTATCGTTATGTTCTAAAAGATATCGCGGTGAGTTTGTATAAAGTGCAATTCGGGGTCCTTCATATTCAATTTTGGTAAGATTTGCTTCTTTGGGAATACTTTGCAGTATGGTGGCCATTATATTTTGGCTAGTTGGCAATTCTTTTTCTTGTAATTTCCTTTGCATTAAATCACTAAAGTATGATGAAAGATGTAATTTGTTAATTTTCTAAAGTTCAATAATTGCTTTCTTTTGTTCATCTGTTAAAAGACGGAATCCATCTTTGTCCATAACTGCAATATTGATTCCATCACCAGTTCCAATGTTTCTTACAATTGCAGCTTTTACTGCCCTTAAAGCAACTTTCTTTGCTTCTTCGACTGTGAGGTCAGGACGGTATTCTTCTTCTAATAGTCCATAGGCTACAGGAGAGCCACTTCCAGTAGTTACATAGTTTTTTTCTTCAACAGATCCAAACATATCAACATTAAACAATGCTGGACCATTTGCATCATATCCTCCAAGAAGAATATCTGCCATGAATGGATAACCTCTATTTTGATGAAATATCAGGGAACATAATCTACTAAGAGAATGAATTGAGATTGGTCCATGTTTTTCGACTCTGTGAAGATTTGAATGATAACGTAATACGTCTACAATATTTTGAGCATCAGCCACGCCTCCTGCCAAAGTTAATCCTGCATGATCATCGATTTTTTGTATTTTCATTGTATTGTTATTTGCGATAAAGTAGCCTGCACTGGCACGCATATCAGCACATAAAACGATACCATCTTTGGCTTTGATACCTACAGTGGTAGTTCCGTGGAGAATTTTTTCTTGAACATTATTTGACAAAAGATACACCTTTAGAGATATTGTACGTGGCATTCACCCTTTTAAATAACTTTTTGATCTCTTGAAATGATAAATAGTGACAAAAAAGGAAAAACGCATGCAGTCACATACCATGGAATTACCAAGACTAATTGTGGTTGGTGAGAAAAATATCAATGAATTTGGGGAATTTCTGTTTTCTTTGAATAAACCCAAAAAAGTTTCATTAATTTCAGGCGTTAATGTTAAAAAAATTCTTAAGCAAAAAATCGAAAAATCATTAAAAGAAAAGCGGATCAAATTTGTTTGGCATACATCAAAAGATAATCAAGTTAGTTCATTAAATCAAATTCAAAAAGATGTTAAAAAAGATCATAGCGATCTAGTAGCTGGTATTGGAGGCGGTCGTTCTGTAGATACTGCTAAAATGGTTTCATTTAATCTAGATACCCCATTTGTCAGTCTTCCAACAGCTGCTTCTCATGATGGAATGGCAAGCCCATTTGTTTCTGTAAAAAGTGACAAGCCTCACTCCATTGTAGCAACTGCTCCATTAGGAGTTTTTGTGGATATAGATATAATCAAAAAAGCACCACCCAAGCTTCTAGCAAGTGGATGTGGAGATCTAATCGCTAACATAATTGCAGTCAAAGATTGGCAATTGGGTCATAAAAAAACTGGTGAATACTATGGAATGTATTCTGCGGATTTAGCTCTAATGAGTGCTAAAATTGTGATGGAAAATTCTAGAAAATATTCTAAAAAAGGATTAGATGCCAGAGTTATTGTTGAAGCATTAATCAGTGCTGGTGTTGCTTCCTGTATTGCTGGAAGCAGTAGACCTTGTTCTGGTGCAGAGCATCTTTTTTCTCACGCACTAGACAAGATTGCACCAGGTAAGGGTTTGCATGGAGAAAAATGTGGCATAGGATCAATTATGATGGCAAAATTACAAGGTCAAGACTGGAAGAAAATTATCAAGTCATTAAAAGAAGTTGGCGCTCCTACTACTGCAAAACAGGTTGGTTTGACAGAAGACCAAATAGTTGATGCATTGATGATAGCTCAAGAGTTAAGACCTGAAAGATATACAATTTTAAAAGAAATCGAAATGACGGAACAAAAAGCTATGAATTTGGCTAAAAGTACTAAAGTAATTTAAGCGGTTTTTGGTTCAGGTGCTTTTTCTTCTTTAGTTTCAGTTTTTTTAGATTGAGCTTGTTTGTTTTGATGTGTCTCAATGAAGTTTATTTTTTCTAACGTTGGAACAAATTTGAAAATATCCATTTGAATAAAATGTTTCATAATCTGAAGGCCATCAGCTCTGAATATTTCTTCAGGAATTGAAATATTTGCTTCCTTGTCTTTTACTGAGAAATTAATTTTATCATCTTCAATTGGTAATCTATTTTTTAAGATTCCATCAACTTTGTCACTTTCAGATTCAAGTGATTTGATAACATTGACATCATAAAGAATTGTTTT
>JACEMX010000081.1:0-26498 GCA_013867335.1 Candidatus Nitrosomaritimum aestuariumsis | reverse complement strand
GTATCAAATACTTCGTCGCTGTCTTTTACCTTTGCAACATAATCAATTAGTATCAATGAACCTTTATCGAAAGTCAATGTGTTCGCTCTCGAATTTCCTTATATTAAGTTAACAAGATCTAGAGAGCTTTTAGTTTTTCTTCAGCAATCTTGAGACCAGCTTGTGCATCTGTTTCATATCCCATCATTGCTAGAGTTGACGAAATTCCAGAAATTGCTCTCATTACATGGTATTGATTAACTTCTCCCATACATCCAACTCTGAAGACTTTACCTTTCAAATTTCCAAATCCACCAGCTACTAAAATTCTGAATTTCTTTGCTAATGTATCACGGAAAGTTTTGTCTTCTAGTCCATCTAGATAGTTTAGTGCAATTACTACCGTTGAACGAGAATCTTCTTTTGCAAATGGTGTCAATCCAATTGCGGATAGACCAGAGTAAAGTGCATCTGAGCAAACTCTATGACGATGAATTCTTTGTTCCATTCCTTCCTCTAGAATAATTCTCATTGCTTCTCGGTAAGCATACAAAACTGGTAATGCTGGAGTGAATGGAGTGTGTTTTGCTTCATCATAGTATTTGAAGTATCTTGGTAAGTTAAAGTACATTGTATTTGGAGGATTTGCTTCCATGTATTTTCTAGTTCTTTGGTTTATACAGATAGGAGAAATTCCCGGTGGACATGCAAAGGCCTTTTGAGCACCAGTCATTGCGATATCGATTCCCCATTTGTCCATGTGTAATTCTTCGCCTCCAACAATAGAGACACCATCTAAAACATAGTAGGCATCATTTCTTGAGGTTAAATCTTTAATTCTATCTAGATAGTTTATCATGGTTCCAGTTGAAGTTTCATTCCACACACAATAGAATGCCTTAACATCTTTGTTGTTGTCAAATGCTTCTTTGACTTGATCAAAAGTTGCATTAACTCCTGGTTCGGTTTGTATTTTAATGGCTTCACCACCTGCCCATTCAATTTGTTGGGCTAAACGGGTACTGAATTCACCATTTACAGGAATGATAACCTTATCACCTTTTTTTATTAAATTTACAACAGAACATTCTGTTGCTCCTGTACCAGAAGCTGAGAGACATACTGCATCTCCTTCAGTTTCAAATATTTTTTTTGTATTATTTACACATTCTTCATAAAGTTCTACAAAATCATCGCTTCTGTGATTAATTGAGGGAGTGATCATTGCCCTAGTAACTCTTTCAGGGACGTTTGTTGGTCCCGGTAACATTACAAGATATTCCAAATAATTCGCCTGCTTGTGGTTTCATTGTGGGGTTTATTTATAATTAAAGAATCTGAAGCCGATCTTTGACAGAAATCTTAGATAGAAAATTTTTAGTCCCAGTAGGTACCAAGTCCTCCCATTTTTGATCGCTTGTTATCCTATCTCGGATATTTGTTCCAGAAAGAACATCTCGGTTTGTAAATGGTATTGAAAGGACTTGGATGTCTTTTTTGGAATAGAGATGCTTGGTCAAATCATCATTTGTAAAAATTACATCAAATTTGGGTACTATTGTGTCTATAAGCTCAATCCATTTGAGGTGATTTTCTACATCGGGAATAAAATAGATCTCTATTCTTTTTTTGATAGAATCATCAATTGAATCTAGAATCATTTGTTTTCTTTCCTTAGCAGAAAAGGGGTTGTTTTTTTCAGGGGATTTATTGGAACTTCCTAATCCTACCCAAAGTTTGTCTACTTTTGATAAGGCAAAATGCAAGGCATCAAGATGTCCTAAATGAAATGGTTGGAATCTTCCAATGAGCAGACCGTTCATGCTTAAAGGTAGAAAATTTCATTTTAAAAAACTATCATAAAGCAAGTGGATCTTGTAATATTGTGGAATTTTTAGAAATTGATGGTTCTTTTGGAGAAGGAGGTGGTCAGATTGTTCGTACTGCAATTACCTTATCATGTATTTTACGTAAACCTGTTAGTGTAGAAAACATCAGAAAAGGAAGGAAAACTCCAGGACTTAAACCTCAACATCTTATGGCTTTAAAAATTCTTGAAAAAGTTTGTGATGTAAAATTAGACCATGTAAAAGTAGGGGCAACAAATTTGAAATTTGTTCCAGGTGAAGTAAAAAGTATAGAACTGAAAGAAGATGTTGGGACTGCTGGAAGTATTGCATTAATTATTCAAGTTTTAATTCCAGTAGTTGCAATTTGCAAAAAAAAATTAAAACTCAGAATTATGGGTGGAACTAACGTTCTTTGGAGTCCTTCAATAGACTACTCCCGGATTATTTTGAGAGAATTGTATTCTAGGATGGGAATTGATTTTTCCCTAAATGTAATTAAAAGAGGGTATTATCCAAAAGGAGGAGGAATAGTAGAGTTGGAGGTTTTCCCTTCGAAGAAAATTAATTCAGTTAATCTTGATAAACGAAATACAAAGAATGTAAAATTGACATGTTCCTATTCAAAATTACCTTCTGAACTAATTACAAGTAAAGTAAAATCAATTGAGAAAAAATTAATTGAAAATAATTTTGTTGTTGAGACAAAAATTGCCCAAGAGGAAGCACTAGATTCAGGGGCATCTCTATTGATCAGTAGCATAGATACAGATTCAATTATCGGAGTAGATTCTTTGTTTAATCTAAAACAAAACAAGTTCGATTTAGATTTAGATAAATTCATTCATGTAAATTATAGTGTAGATGAGCATCTTGCTGATATGCTTGTGTTGCCGGCAAGTCTTACAAATGGAATGACAGTTTTCAAAGTAGATAGAATTTCAAAACATTTAGAAACAAATCTGTTTGTCGCCTCAAAAATTACTGGTTGTAAATACGGGATTGGAAGGATAAAAGACGGTTTTGAAGTTAGAATTGAGGGAATTTCAAACTCCAGCATCTAGCAAGGCTGCAAAGAATAGAATTGCAACAGAGAGTACAACTGTAATCTCGCCTAAAATTATGATTTTTTTTCTTAATTTTTGAATTTGTTCCAGAGGCATTTGTTTGGACATTACTTGTTCTTCCACATCTTTACGAATTACACGAACATGTACTGCATAGGTTATGATTAAAGAGATTACCAAGATGATTTTAATTGTAAGAAAAGTTCCGTAGCTTGTAGCTAATAGTAAATCAGGTTTGCTCAAAAGCATGTGAGAATTGTATAATCCAGTTGCCATTAGAATTATCAATGAAGGAACGGCAACTTTGTTGAATCTTTTACCAACTCTTATCATTATTTGAATTCTATCTTCAACTGAATTTGCCATTGTTTTCAGTATAGGAGAAAATACTATTCCAATGAACAATGAGCCACCTACCCAGATTGCAGCAGCTACAAGATGAATCCATGTAAGAATTGCTTGCTCTATAGCCACAAAAAATTCTATTAATAATCAAATATTATGTATTTGGATCTTAACAACCTTTTTTAGTTGATTAGAATGTGCTTACATTGATTTGGCACTTCAAAGTAAACTGGTCGTATATGCAGCAATAGCAGCTATGCTAGCTTTGATGGGGGCAATTATTTGGTATGCAAGTCTGGATAATCCTGAATTAGAACAAGTTGAGATTCAATTGACAGATGTTGAAGTCATTAGTGTAAACAAAGTAGAAAATACGGCAAAATTGACAGTCACTTATCTCGTAAAAAATCCAAGTGAAAAAACATTCACAGTTTCTTTGATAGGTTATCAATTGTATGCAGACGGTGAATTGTTAGGTTCTGGTCAATATTCCACAGCAGACATTGCAATGCCAGGAAGAGCAATTTTCAATACAGGTGCAGAAATTCCATTGAAAAATACATTTGAGCTAAATAAATCAGAAGTAAATAATGAAATTTATCAAGCAATTTTAGATGGTAACATATCCACATTCCGAGCAGAGGGGGTCATTACCACAGAAAGTGCTTGGAGTGTAATCGAAAAAGAATTTGATAGTTCAACATAGAAAAAAGTGGGCCGAGAGAGATTCGAACTCACGATCACCGCCGTGTCGAGGCGGTATCCTAACCAGCTAGACTACCGGCCCATTGAAAAACAAGACTAGTTGAAGACATTATTAACGTTTAACAAATGAAAGATAAAACACTAGGAAGATGACTGAAGAATTCACAAGGGAGGAGAAAAATGGCCTATACAAGGCGATTCATTCCAGACGAGATGTTAGATCTCATTTTACATCAAACCCTATTGAAGATGAAGTTTTATCAAGAATTTTGAATGCAGCTCATCATGCACCTTCTGTTGGTTTTTCTCAGCCTTGGAATTTTATTTTGATTAAAGATCCTAAAACCAAAGCAAGAATAAAACAATCTTTTGAAGAAGAAAAGGAAAAATCTTCGCAATTAATAGAAGAGCCTAAAAAATCAAAATACCTCTCCTTTAAGCTGGAAGGAATTCTTGAATCTCCAGTAAATCTTTGTGTTACATATGACCCATCCAAATTTGGTCCATTTGTTATAGGAAGATCAAGTATTCCCGAAGCAGGATTGTACAGTGTGTGTTGTGCTATTCAAAATCTTTGGCTTGCCGCCAGAACTGAGGGAGTAGGCCTTGGTTGGGTAAGTATACTTTCAAATGATGTTTTGAAAGATGTACTAGAATTACCAGATCATGTTATTCCTGTTGCCTATCTTTGTTTAGGGTATGTAGATGAATTTGCAGATAAACCTGATTTGGAAACTGCAGGTTGGCTTCCAAGACTTGGATTAAAGGATGTAATTTATTTTGAAAAATGGGACGATAAAGGAAACATGAGTTGGAAAAATATTCAAGATATAATCAAAACTAATCTAGATTACGCTTAAATAATTACAAGTATTTTTTTTGCTGGGCTTGTGGCGCAGAGTCAAAACGACGCGAAACATGGATAGCGCGGTAGCCTCCTAAGTTACAGGTCGAGGGATCGAAGCCCTCCAAGCCCGTTTTAATTTCAAAAAAATTGTCGGCGTTTAAATACAAAGATGATTGGATAGAATTGTGAAGGTTGTAATTATTTCAGCAAGCCCAAGAAAAAATGGAAACACTCACTTGGCAATGAATTATGTTTTTGACTATACAAAATCCAAAAATCTTGAAGTTAAGTTAGTTAATTTGTCTGAAGAACAAATTCAATGTTATAGAGGCCCTGATGAAGAGTATAACGATGCAACAAAAAATGCTGCGAACGATGTTATGGATGCAGATGTATGGCTAATTGGATCTCCTATATACAATTCCTTTTTCAGTTCTGCACTGAAAAATTTGTTTGAATATGTAAATTATAAGAAAACGGAGGGAAAAGTTGCTGGAATGGTCATTATGGCTGCAGGAAATATTGGATTTATTGATGTACAGACCTTGATAACTCAACTATTATCATATTTTCGTGTGATAACCAATCCCAAACCAGTTTTTTTGACTGTAGATTCTATTTCTGATAATTCCTTAACAGATGAATCTGCAAAGGAAAGACTACGTGAAATGGTAGATGAGACTTTAAAAATAGCATTTAATTTGAAAAATTAAATTTCCTTTCTTAATCCTAAGTATATTCGAATTATCAAAAAATCAATAGGCATAGTTTCTTGATGATGAGTTTCAATATATTGAAACATTTGTAAAACTCTAAAAGAATAACTGACCTGACAGATTCTCATTTGAGATAAGATACACAATAAGACAAATGCTATCAGAGTGTAAGGAGATTAAAAGTCAATAACTACTATTAAAAAATGGTTTTTATTAAAAATCTCCTGAAAAAAATTCAAAAGTCATATAGTAACAAAGATTAGACATATAGTAAATGAGTACAAACAAAGATCCAACTGAGCTATGTTCTTGTAAGTGTCATTATGGTGGTGCTGTTAGCTGTCCTGGTTGTAAAGGCAATCATGGAATAGTTTGTTGTCATTGTAAAGATTAATCTTATTTTTTTGACTTTGATGCTAGCATCTTAAGATTTGCAAGTTCAGTCTTTAGAGATTCAATTTGAACCAAAGTTTGTAAATTAGATATTTCCTGGTTTAATCTTTCAATTTCCTCATCTTTTATTTTTACAGTTTCTTTAAGAGAATTTAATTCTCCAGTAAGTTCTGTCTTGGCTTCTTTAATCTCAGTTTGACTGGCTTGTTGTCCATCTGCGGTATAAAATTGGGCAATTTTTTGTGGATTACTCAAGCTTTTTTTTTCATGTGTCGCTTGTGTGGGATGGTTGTGTGCATAGTCAGCACTTCTTTGAGCGATCCATAAAACTACGGTAAGGAACCAAGTTATTGGAACTGCCATGATAAAGACAAAGTCTAGGATTGGAGCAAAATCGACAAAAACAGGCCATAATCCTGTTAATATTGCTGCAAAAACTCCTGTTACTACTGTAGCCAAATGGTTTCCCAAGTGTCCCATTATTTAGTCCAAAAATTTCATTGCTTATAACAGTAATGCTTGATATCAATGGTTGATATTAATCAAAAAGAAAAAGGAGCCAATTTTATTGGTCTTCTTCAGGAGTTGTTTTAGTCATGTCAGATTGCAGAATCTGAATTTTATTTAATAATTCATTTCGGAGATCTCTTGCTACTCTTCTGACAGTTGGGCGTGGAACTCCAAGTTCATCTACTACTTTAGTATAGATGTCTTGCTTGTCTGTAACTCCCTTGTCTAGATAAGAATTAATTGCTTCTTTAATGATCGTGCTCTGATTTGTACGATTCAACGAATTCTAATTTTATTTGTTCTATATAACACTATAACTTTTAGAATCGATTTATTTTTTATTTTATAATTTTAATAATTACGACTTTGCAAAATTTTTTAATTAGTTTTTTGTGATTTAAAAACCATAATTTTATTAACGAATTACGGATTAACATTTGAAAAATTTTCATAATAAAATAATTATCTTTAATAATTTTTAAAAATTTTTTACACAAAAGACTCTTATGGTAATACTACAGAATTGATTTATTGAGTAATATTATAATTGAGACAAATTTAGGAAAAATTTCTTTTAAATTACTTCCAGAATTGGCACCTGAGACTGTTAGGAATTTTGAAAAATTAGCAAAGGACGGATTCTACGATGGAACTCTTTTCCATAGAGTAATTCCTGGATTTATGATCCAAGGGGGGGACCCAAATACTAAAACTGAAAATAAAAGTTCTTGGGGAATGGGAGGACCTGGCTATAATGTAAAGGCAGAATTTAGTTCTAGGTCTCATTTACGTGGAATTGTTTCTATGGCAAGAGCACAAGATCCAGATAGTGCAGGCTCACAATTTTTTATTGTAACCACAGATTCCACATTTTTGGATAGACAGTATACCGTGTTTGGTGAAGTAATAGAAGGAATGGATATTGCAGATAAAATAGTTAATTTACAAAGAGACAGTAATGATTGTCCTTTGGAAGAAGCAAAAATGCTTCATGTAACTGTGGAATAGATGAATCACGGAGTAATTACTTTTTCAATAATTTTTTCAATACTAATTATTTTTCCTTCAGCCTATGCTCAGATTTTTGATGATTCTAAACAAAAATCAATTGAGGTTAAAATCAATTCTTTAGGAGAGATTAAGGTAACCCATGTGGTTAGGGAACAAAATGAACCCCATCAAATAGCTCTACTTGATGGTAAAAAAGAAAATCTAATTGTAGAAGACGAAGATGGGAATGCAATTCAATATGGCAATATTGAAGATGGGAATAGTTTGATGATATTTCCATCAAAAGATGATGTGATTATAAAATATGATTTAATTGATGAGTTAATTATGAAGGGTAATTTTTGGACTATGGAGTTTCTTTATCTTCAAAGTACATCTTTTATTCTTCCACAAGATGCTGACTTGATTTTTGTTAATAACAAGCCCGTTATGCTTGGTGATAAAAAAGGAATTATGTGTCATGGATGTCAAATGACATTAGAATATTCTTTAAATGAACCAAAGGTATCTGAGAAGATAAAAATTCAAGATAAAGAATATTTTTTTGAAATTAGAACTTTTTCTGAGATAAAGCAATTTAGTCTAAATGAAAAATTGGATGGATTAAATTTTGAGGTGGTTGGGGAAAATGAATTTGTAACTTTAATTATTCCAGTAAATTTTTTGACTGAGCCATACGAGGTATTTTTGGATGAAGAAAAAATATTCTTTCATGATTACATCAATAATGGAACTCACGTCTGGATGAATATGAGGCCTGCAAGTTCAGGGGATATCACCATAACTGGAACAATCATACCTGATGTAAGTACAGTAAATTCACAAGATTACTCACCTTTTGTGTATATTGGGGTGAGCATAATCATTGGAGTAATTATTGCAGTGTTTCTAGTTAAAAGAAAACAAAATCTAATCTCCACTTGAACCACAAGAACAAAAACCATATTCATCAATTCTAATATTACATACTGGGCACTTTTCTCCGTATTCTACTTCCCATGGTTCTTTTCCATACAGTTTGAAATGATCATCAATCTCAAGTGGGATCTCTCTTTTTTTACCCAATAATTTCTATATGTGTAACAACTATACATAGATTATCGGAAATGAATCAAAATGAAAATTGAATGCGGTTGTCATTGTATAAAATGTGGAAGTACAGAACTGGAATCAAATCAAGTAGGAGAAACTGAGGAAGACGGATATTTTGATATGCATCACACATGTCTGAAATGCAAAACCCACTTTGATCATTTAGAAGGTGAGATTTTTGATTCTTGTGAAAAATGTCACTATGGGATTAATTGATTAGAATTGCTTCTTGTGCAAAATAGTGAGTTCTATTTTCTGTGGAATTTTTTGAAATTTCTCTATTTGATGCCATGTTCACTAAAGTTTTAGAAACATCTAGTGGACTGGCAACCCAACCGTATTCTCGTAATTGCTGTACAGTTTCAGTAACGGTTCGTGGAACATTAAAGAAAGAATTTTTTTCTAAAATTTTGAGTTTATCTTTAATTTCCTCTGCGGAGATGGCTTTTGGTTCATTAAATTCAGGTTCAAAAATTTCAACATCCTCTAAAGAACTTAGGCTGTCAAAAGTTTGTTCTTTAGGAATTTCACTAGTAGTAGGTTTTTCATAAATTGGTTTAGTTTGATTTTCTTCCATAAGTTTTGCAAGATTTTCAATAACTTCGCCTAAACTTTGATTATCAACATAAAAATCTCTAGAATCTACCTCAATTTCATTTTCTCCGAATTTGAGTTTTATTTTAGCCATCAATTCCTAGTTTAAGGAGTTTTAATTTATCCTGTTAGCTCTAATGAGCTTAAAGACTAGATCAAAAATTTTACACATGTTATTGGAATTTTTTCTCTTTTGGATTAAAAAGGAATTTTCAGATAATCACGTATGGAGAATTCTAGAAAAGCAGTCATTATTGTTTTTGTTATAGGCATGAGCGTATTTGGATATTCTCAATATGCTTTAGCCTCACAGATAGGTGTTGTAATTACAGAAAGTGATCTTATAGAAGAAAATGGCCAAAAAGCAGCATATAATGTACAGCTTGAATTTGATAACCCTTCATTGTTGATTTTAACTGCAGGCGAAACGGACTTTTTTGTAATAGCTGATGGTAAAACCATTGGTGAGGGACAATTAGAGTCCTTTACTTTACCAGCATTGAGTAATAAATCAGTTAGAGGAACATTCCAAACAGAATCAAATTTTGAATCAGATGATGTACCCATAGTAAAAATTAGTGGAATCACAAAGTATGATGTTTTGTTTTCTACAATTGATGTTCCATTTGTGTATTATCCAACAGAAGAGCAAGCAAGAGAATTTATACATCAAAATTAATTTTTAATAAATGCTAACAGTTTTTGGTTCAACTGCTATAGATACGATAAGAACTCCAAAGAAAATTTTAAAGAATGTATTGGGTGGGGCTGCTACTTTTGCTGCAATTTCAGCTAGTAATTTTGTAAATACAGGGTTGATTGCAGTTGTTGGAAAAGACTTTCCAAAAGAACACCAAAAAATTTTATCTAATCATTTAGACTTGAAAGGATTTACAATTAAAGAAGGGAAAACGTTTCGTTATGATGGTAAATTTGATAATACTTTGAGTACTAGAGAAACTCTAAAAACAGAACTAAATGTCCTTGAAAATTTTAAACCAAGTGTCCCAGAGGAATACAAAAAATCACAATTTGTGTATCTTGCAAATAATGATCCTGATCAAAATACCAATTTAATAAAAGAATTTGATAAAGTTAAATTTTCAATGTGTGATACTATTGATTTTTGGATATCAACTAAGAGAGATTCGGTCATTAAAATGATTAAAGCAGTAGATGCTGTTGTGATAAATGATGAAGAAGCAAAACTCCTTACCAAGGAATTCAATTTGATAAAATGCGCCAAAAAAATCATGAACTGGGGAGCCAAATATGTGATTATAAAAAAAGGTGAGCATGGTTCTTTGATGTTTTTTGATGATGTAATATTTCCATCAGCAGGATTCTCATTAGAGGATGTTGTAGATCCTACCGGTGCTGGAGACTCTTTTGCAGGAGCAATGATTGGATATTTGGCAAGTAAAAAATCAACTAGTCTCTCTGAAATAAAAAAAGCCGTAGTATATGGAAATGTGTTAGGTTCCTTTGCAGTTGAAAAATATGGGTTAGATGGTTTACTTCAATTAAAAAAATCAGACATTATAAAACGAGTTAAATTATATGAAAAAATGATAAGATTCTAAAAAAAGATTTAACTTAAATAATTTAGTCAAAGAAAATATTCAATGTCTCAAGTATCTGAAAAAACAGACGATAGACTAGAAAAAATATTCCAATTACAAAAAGGATTATCAGAAATGATGAATTTAGATAGATATCCAAAAGATTCGGAGGGACGAGTTTCTGCTTTATGTACAGCAATTATGCATGAGGCTGTTGAGTTACAACGAACTACCAATTGGAAATGGTGGAAGACTCCAACTGCATTCAATGAGTCAGAGGCACGAGAAGAATTGATTGATATCTGGCATTTTGTTGTTCAAGCATCTCTTGAACTAAATTTAACTCCAGATGATATTGTTGATGAATACAAAAGAAAAAACGAAATCAACAGAGAAAGACAGAGAAAAGGGTATTAGATGTGTTGAGAAATTTTTTTTAGACTAGTTTCCCCAATTAGATTTATTAATTTTATTTCTTTTTGAAAATACTTAATCTCAGAATGTTTTGCAGTTAAAATAGGATCAGGGCTTTTAGAGCCAATAATTCTATTTTTGTTATCTATCCCATTTTGATGTAATTGAAATAAAGAATGTCCAGCTTTGTGTCCCCATACCTCTTTACCACAGACAATTATCTTGTTAATTTTTTTATTTTGATTTACATGTTGAATCATTGAATCAATTCCTTTATTTTCAGAAAGGAGTCGCCCTACTATGTATATGTCATTCATAAGATCAGATTTTGATATCTTTCTAAGTAGATCTATGCTTGAAAGTGTGCAAACTGCAATAGAAGAATTTGAGTTTCCATTATAGGATTTCTCGTTTATGGGAAGTATTACCGCACATATTTCACCAATCCAATTTCCTAGATTATTCATGATAAAATTCCTCAAAATTTCTTATTATCCAGTTGATTTTCATCTTAAATGATATTTTCAATAACATTTCTTTCCTATTTGGCCTTTAAACCTATTTTATCAAGCTATGAATTTTTATATTTCAAAAATTGGCAAATCGCATAATGAAACACCGTCATCTGCAAGAATCAGATGCATCATACAAAGTTTTTTTGTATATTTTTTATGTTTGCGGTTTCATAATGGCATCTTCTCTTGTTTATGGTGTTTATGTAACTATGATAGAATGGCTGGAAAATGGAACCTATGTTATGGGGGAAGCCATACACAATACAGTAATTCCTTTTGAGAATTTTGCACGAGTGTCTACTTGGATATTCTTTTCTACAATTATTGGATGGTATTGTGTATCAAGGATTGGATGGAAAAGAACTGCTGGAAATAAAATTGTAGGAGTAAGAATGGCATTACTTCAGTTAATGCTTTTAGGATTTGCGATTATAACTTTGTATGAGGTTTTGTATAATTTTACGGTATTAAATGCAAAAATTACTGCTGGAGTTATTGAGGGAATAGTTCCAGATATAGATAGACTTTCAGTGGCATATCCAGATCCTGATAGGCCTTGGAATCTAGTATTTGCAACAAAGGTATTTCTTTCAGCCTTTATCATTAGTGCTCATGCATTTTACCTTAGTACAAGGCCCAGGAAAAGTTTAGAGTCAGAAACTTGAATTTCAAAAGATTAAACTAGTTTTTTATTTATTAAATAATGGTCAATATGGGATTATTTGGTTCTAGTAAAAATGAAACAAAATGTAAGAAATGTGGTACTACTTTACCTGATCCTGAGAAATTAAAAAAACATCAAGAAAAAGCCCACAATAAGAAAAAAGAAAAGTGTCGTGTGTGTGGTGCAGAGTTTGATTACTTGGATGACTTAAGAAAACATAAGAAAAATTGTAAATGATTGAAAGCTTAGATTTAAAAAAAATCAAGTTAATTATTTGTGCTAAATGAATTGTCAGAATCTTTATAGGTTTACCTTTTAGAGGTTTTTTTGATTTGGATATAACTGAAAAAGTTGATCTGATAGAAAGACCTCCTACTGAAGAAGTAGTTACTCATGAGGAATTAATTGAATTATTTAAGACAAATTCTTCACCTAAACACTACATTGGTCTTGAAATATCTGGTTTTTTGCATTTAGGTAGCCTAATCAGTACAGGTTTCAAAATTAATGATTTTGTAAAAGCCGGTGTTAATTGTACAATATTTCTTGCAGATTGGCATACAATGATTAATGATAAGTTAGGAGGAGACTGGGATACCATTACAAATGTTTCAAGGTACTATGCAGATGCATTCAAACTAGTTTGCCCTGATGCTAAGATTGTACTCGGTTCTGATCTTTATGATTCAAGAAAAGAATACTGGAAAGAATTTATGAAATTTACAAAACATATGTCTCTCAAAAGAACAATGAGGACGCTTACAATAATGGGTAGATCAGAAGATGAATCTAAAATTGATCTTGCTAAATTACTTTATCCACCAATGCAAGCTGTAGACATTCATTCTCTTGATTTAGATATTGTTCATGCTGGTATGGATCAAAGAAAAATACACATGTTAGTAAGAGAAATTTTTCCAAAAATGAATTGGAAAGTTCCAATTGCTGTTCATCATAAATTATTACCAGGACTATCAAAGCCAGCTGATGCAAATGATTCACAAGTGTTAGGAAAAATGAGTAAATCTGATCCAAATTCAGGGATCTTTATTCATAATACAGATGACGAGATTAGATCTAAAATAAAGAAAGCATGGTGTGAAGAAGGCAACATTGAGAATAATCCATTACTAGAAATCTCAAAAAATGTTATTTTGCATGAGTTTAAGGAAATGAAAGTAGAAAGGCCAGAAAAATTTGGAGGTAATGTTGATTATACAGATTACAATATGCTAGAATCAGATTTTGCTGAAAAGAAATTACATCCTACAGATCTAAAACAAACAGTTGGGAATTATTTAGTAAAAGTTGTTTCTCCAATCAGGGATAATTTGAATCTCAGTGATGAATTGTTTGAGGCAATAAAGAAAAGTTATTAGACTTTAAGATTAGGATTGGTTTGCTCTTCTAAATTATATTTCGATTTATAGCCTCTAGGATTTATCATCAAATCTTGGTAATTGTATGTTGAAGAATTTCCTACAATTACAGTGCTAATCATACCTAATTTTTCTGAGTGGTTTGGTAAATCTTCCAAGGTAGTCATAACTACAGATTGTGAATCTCTAAATGCTCCTTTGATAATTGCTACTGGAGTGGTAGGTTTTCTATATTTGAGTAGCACTTTTCTTGTATCTTGTAATTGATGTATTCTTTTTTGACTTGCAGGATTGTAAATTACAATCACAAAATCACCTTGTGCTGCTGCTTCAACTCTCTTTTGAATCACTTCCCATGGAACCAACAAATCACTCATGCTTACTACCGCAAAATCTGTCATTAGTGGTGAGCCAATTATAGATGCACATGAATTCAATGCAGATACTCCTGGCACTATTTCTACTTGTAAGTCATCTTTGGGATTCCAACCAGATTCTGCTAATGTTTCATAAATCAATCCAGCCATTCCGTAAATACCTGGATCCCCACTTGATACTAGAGATACTATTTTACCTGACTTTGCGAGATCAATGCATTGATGTGCACGTTCTACTTCTTGAGTCATTGCATATCGATGTACTTCCTTTCCTTCAATTAGGTCCGAAACCAAATTAACATAAGTTTCATAACCAACTATGGTATCGCTCTCTGCAATAGCCTCTTTTGCTCTAAAAGTCATATGATCATGGTGTCCGGGACCAACACCAACAATGAAGAGCTTACCAGTCAATTTTACAGTAAAACTTTTTTCAAGTAATTTATCCCTTTACTGAAATGAGTTTTCTATTGAAAAGGATCGATAAAAGGGCAATTTACTAAATGATCACTATTCATTGGACGTGCAATACTTACTGTTAACAGATCTTCTTCACTAAAAGAATCAATGTCAAATCTTGTCTCAAGAATTTTTGCATTTTCTGGATCATTCCATTCTACATTGTAGATTCTCCAAATTGGACTATAATTTTCATCACCAGGAGCAGAAGATGCTATTCCAGGTTGGAATCCCATTGGACCTGATCCCTTTATTCCATTTTTAAATTGGAATAAATCCACTGCAGCCGAATTTGCAATTAATTCTGCAGATGTAGGAGAATGTGTAACACCCATCATTTCTGCAGGAGCACTAGGCGTAGCATCTGTTACAATGTAATAGATTGTTCTTCCATCAGGACCCCATCCTCGATGGGCGATGAAAGTTACCTTCATTTCCTCTTCATTAATTTCTACAATTTGTCCCCCTATGTACGAGGTCTCATCGGTGATTTCTGAATTTTCTCTAACTTCCATTTTACCTTCCGGCCAAATAATTTGAGGAGTATTAATTACAATATCAGTTTCATTAAATTCAATTCTTCCACCCTCATGTGCTTCTAAGATTTCTTCAGCAGATTCAAAGACTATTTTGTTTTGTCCTTTTTTCCATGTAACCTCTACAATTGAACTTAATGCACTATACTCATCTTCCTGAGCTGGAGTACTTGAAAATACTTCATCTTGATATCCATAAATTCCGCCACCTGTTACTCCATTTCTAAATACAAAAATTTGTTGTAGAGCAGTTTCAGGTGCATTGGCAATAGGAGGTGCTAGTTCTACTTTCCAATCTTGTTTCTCTGTAATTATTTCTGCAGTCTCTTTATCACTGGCATCTGTGATTATATAGAAAACAGAACTTGAATTAAAAATTCCTTTGTGTAGTGGAATGGTTGCTGCTACATTAGTTTTTGATAATGAAAAAGATGGTTCTTCTTTTTGATATTCAATTTGTTGCATCACAATTTCGGTTGGTTGACCTCTTATCCAGCCATCAACACTGACAGTTGTAGTAAATTTAGAATTAGGAGAATGGAGTGCCAAAGCAGCTCCTGTAAATTCAAAAGAGTCAGATTTTGTTCCTCTCTCAATTAATGACAAGCCATAGATTTTGTCTCCATCTATTGTCCATGTAGGTTGTCCTTTGACATCGTTTTCTGTGATTTCATGGAGAACGACTATCTGTACAGGTTCACTTGAGGTAAAAGTTAGGGATCCGTCATAAATTGTGCCTTCACTGGGATATAGAATTATTGCTAGTTGATGTCCTTCATGGCCTTGACCTGGATCTTCTGTAGATGTTATTGTTTGAGTGAAATGAATTTTTTTTCTGGAATTTGCATCAACAAATTGATCAGATATCGATGAAACAATTAGTATTCCAGTTACAAAAATTACTAAAATAGAGATGACTAAAAGCTTGTTCAATGAAACTCTCTATTTTTGTTCCCTTAAATTATTTTAGTTGATGTTAGAAAGCTCAAATTCATTGTGTAATGCCTGTACAGCTGTTTTTGCGTCAGAATTTTTTACGACAAAAGCAAGATTCAGTTCAGATGAACCTTGAGTGATCATTGATACGTTTACTTTGTTTTTTTGCATCGCACCAAAAACCTTTGATGCAACACCAACTGTTCCTCGCATTCCTGAGCCAATTAGTGCAATTATTGCCATGTCAGTTGTGATTTCTAGTTTTTTGATTATTTTGCCTAAAAGTTCCATCTCTAATTTGTTTACCGCTTTATCGAGATCCTTATTTTTTACAACAATTGTAATACTTGATTCAGATGGGTTTTGAGATATCATCATCACATTAATTCCTGCATTAGCCAGTGTTGCAAAAATCTTTGCAGCAGTTCCAGGAGTTCCTATCATGCTTCCTCCACGGATGTCTATTAGTCCATTATGAGAAACGTTGCTGACACATTTTACGGTATTTCTAACAGATATAGATGGAGATGAAGTTACTTGAGTTCCTTCATTTTCAACATTAAGTGAACTTCTTATTTTCATTGGAATTTTTTTTGCTAGTAGTGGCTCAAAAGTTCGTGGGTGTATTTGTTTTGCTCCAAACATTGCCATCTCAATTGCTTCGACATATGATACTTCTTCTAGTAATTTGGCGTTTTTTACTATCTTTGGATCAGCAGTCATTAATCCATCTACATCGCTCATTAACCAAATCTCATCAGCCTTAATGCATGATCCAATGATAGTGGCTGAATAATCAGAACCACCCCTTCCAAAAGTTGTTACATGACCGTGTTGATCTGCTCCAACAAAACCACCTATTACAGGAATTGTTTTTTTCAAGAATACAGAATCCAGAGTCTTTGAAACTCTCAGTCGTGTTGTATCCATAAGAGGTTTGGATTCACCAAAATTAGAATCTGTAACTATTCCCACTTCTTTTCCCGTAAGTGCAATTGATTTTTTTCCTAGATCATTTATTGCTGCTGAAATTAATTGTATTGAAAGACGTTCCCCAAATGAAAATAAGTAATCCATTGACCTAGGAGTTACTTCTCCTAATAACACCATACCATCAATTAGCGCTGTAAGTTCAGTAAAATATTCATCATAGGTTTGAAGTAATTTTTTTCTTATTGAGGTCTTCTTGATTGTTTCTTTGGCTAATTTTTGGTGTCTTTTTCCAATGTTCTTTGCTAATTGTTCTGCTTTCTTCTTATTTTCTTTCTTTATAGATTGAGATATTTCAATTAAATCATCAGTAGTATCACTGATTGCTGAACAAACTATTACGAGATGGTTTTGTTTTGATAGAGAACGAATGTGTTTTGCTACATTTTGAATGTCTTTTGCTGAGGAAATCGAGGTTCCGCCATATTTTAGCACAAGTTTCAATTCAAGATATCTGGATTATTTTATCTTTAAATGCTTTAACTTTCCACGCGTGGTGCTAAATAGAAGTGGATTCTTCCGATGTTTGCTACTTTAAATTCAATTCTAAGTGGTTTTGCGCTTGAAAATTCACATGTAATTTGCCCTGCAGTTGTACCCACTGCTTTAACGACTGGATTCAGATATTCAAGACTATATGTGCCTGTACTATCCTCAGTTGAAGTAATTTCTTTAATATCATCACTGTCTGTTTCAAGATCAATTACTACTTCTCCTGAATCTCCTTTTCCAGAAAAATCTGCTTTTGAATCAGCAGTATGGATGGTTAGATAGTCTGAAACCACTTGTACGTCACCTAAAATTTTATCAAACATAGAAGATGACAGTGTAATTTTTGAGTTATATGGAATCTTGGGTAATGGTGTATCAGTTGCAGAACTTTCAATTAAACGCATTTTGTATTTTTTATTTTTTCCAACTGTAACTAGTAACATGTTTTGCTCAGAAATGTTAATTTCAATACTATCTTTCTTATCAGCTCTTTTGATAAGTTTAGAAAATTCGTCTATTCGCACACCAAATTTTATATCGCTATCACATTCGTATTTTTCAAATGCAGAATTGGGCCAAGAAATATCAATTAAAGCTACATGAGATGGATCCATTCCTCTAAATGTTATACCTTCTGATGTTGCAACGAATGTAGCTTCCTCTACAAGTGTAGAAATAGCCGAAATGATTGCTTTAAGATCATCTGAACCACTTGTTTTTGCGCCAAAAGTCAAACTTATTTTGAATGACTTTAAGTTCCAGTTAAACGTTATGCGTAATTACGCCAGGTGTATTTGCACTTTGTACATCTATAGAATTGAGTGGTTGGTTCATCAGCACTTCGTGTTTGTAACATCCACCAAACAGCTTCATCATTTCCACAACTTTCACATTCAATTTTGATTGTAGGATGTGCTTCTTCGCCTTCATTTTCAGCAAATACATTGAATGGTTCAGTTGATTCTTCTTGTGTTACTTTTTTTTGTTGAGTTGTGATATCTCCTTCAATGTATCCACATTTTGAGCATTTGAGATCAGAACCATCTTTTTTTAATTTGACCTCGCATTTGGGGCAAAATTTCATTTAATTTCACTTTATCGTAGAATTGAATAATTTTTTAAGTTCTTCTGCGGTTTTAATTGCTGTTTCAGTTGATGCTTTAATTTCTCCAATAGGCTTACCACTTGAAGTAATTCTCATCCAACATTCATTAGTTAATGGATGTTTGACAATAACTCCTGCAAAATCGATGTTAGATTTCTTTAATAGTTCATGTTGAATTATGTATAAAATTCCTATATCCGTGTCTTTTATGGATAGGCTGAGTTCTTTTGGCTCAGAACTAACTACTTGGGCTTGCATGTATTCGGAAAAAGCACTTATTGTGGATATAAATCATTATGATTGTTAAGAATGAGTGAAAGCAAGATTTCAGAAATATTGTTAGCCAATGGGAAAGATCAATACTCCTCGAGCGATACAATAGAGATTAATGTGCAATTTGCAATAGAGGGAGGTATTCGTGATGCCTTCAATGAGCAAAATTGGACAAATGCATACAACAATAATGATGTCTCCTTCAAATTAAAGTACGGAGTAAAGTTGACTTCTGGTGGTTTTAGAAAAAAAGAGGTTGGAAAAACAATTGATACCTATAGAAAAGCTGCAATCTTTTGGACAAGGAATCCAAAATTGGTAAATCCTATGAAAGACAGGAGAATATGGGTTCAAGTAGCAAAGAATTTTGAGCCATTTATTCGACTAACCGAAGAAGAAGTAAGACAGGAATTATTTGACTTTAATGAAAAATTCATCATTAAAGCATCAGACCTTGGTCCTGGAAAACACAAGATAGGTGCAGAGGTTTTTGCTTCTTGGCAAAAACACGAGTATACCGAGTCAGATAGTATAAAGAATACTTCAAAGGAAATTGAAATTATTGTAAATTAAAAAGGTCTAATTTTTTTCTTTTTTCCTTGCACCAAAGAATCCGCCTTTTTCTTCTAGGTCCTCAACATAAGAATCCATATCAAGTTTGAATTCTTCTTCATCGGCATATGCTCGTTCAGCATGTTCACTAATATCTAGTCCAGCATCTTCCACTTCTGGCGATACACGAACTCCCACGAGGAAGTCGATTACTTTCATTATTAGGTAGGTTCCTCCAAATCCTAAGACACCTGCTACTGCAACACCTATTGCTTGTACTCCTAATTGATCAAATGAACCTGAATTGAGTAATCCGTCAGGACCTGAAGGATTGATTGCACTACTTGCAAATATACCAATTGCGAGTGAACCAATAATTCCTGCGGTTCCGTGGACAGAACTTACATCTAAAGCATCGTCGATCTTTAGTTTCTCTTTGAATAGAACTAGTGTAGAATATGATGCTATACCAATTGCAATACCAATTACAAATGAATGTTCAACACTTACAAATCCTGAGGCTGGAGTGATACCTGCTAACCCGGCAATGGCCCCGTTGACTGCGGCGACAACTGACGGCTTTCCTGACCTCATCCATGATAATCCTACCCAAATTAATGCTGATACTGACGAGGCCATGTGAGTTACAATTACTGTATTTCCTGCTAGGGATCCAGAGGCAAGAGCACTTCCTGCATTAAAACCGAACCAACCTAACCATAAGAGAGAAGAACCTACTACTGCAAGAGGAATGCTATGAGGAATTTCAATTGCTGGTCCAAAGAATCTTCTACGTCCTAAGACCAATGCAGCAGCTAAAGCACCCATACCTACACTCGTGTGGATTACTATACCTCCTGCGAAATCTACAACGCCTAATTCTGCTAACCAACCTCCTCCCCAAACCCAGTGTACAAGTGGGTAGTAGATCAAGATTGACCATGTTGCTATGAATATGATAAATGAGCTAAATTTCATACGCTCTGCAATTGTTCCTGTAAGAAGTAGTGGTGTAATACAAGCAAACATGAGTTGGAATTTCACAAATAATACACCTGGAATCGTTGGTGCATAGTCAAGTGCATCATCCCACGGAACTCCCTTCAAGAATACCCAATCCATGTTGCCCATCAGACCACCTGTCTCATCAGGGCCAAATGATAAACTAAATCCAAATACAAACCACATTACAGAAAGTAACGCTAAACCAAAGAATATCTGCATGAAAACTGATACTGCGTTTTTCTTTCTTAGTAAACCAGATTCAAAAAGTCCAAGTGCAGGGATCATTAAAAGTACTAAACTTCCTGCTACGAGCATCCATGCGGTATCACCTGTATCTATTGGCAACGTTATTGTAAAAATTATGAAACTAATTAATAATAACGAAATTTGATAACTATTTGATTATCACTTGATTATCAAAATCTGAAACTATTATTTGTGAAAAACCTTGCTAATTTATTAAATGATTAAGATCCAAGCATTTCTCGGAAATAATGACGTAATGGAAATTAGTGAGGCATTAAAAGAGCTTGAGATTGGAGGATTAACGGTAAACAAAGTAAGAGGCCGTGGAAAAAGACCTCCCCCTGAAATCCATGCTCAAAAAGGAAGTGCCACATTTCAACCACAGTTTAGTCAAAAATATGTCATAGAATTAGTAATTCCGGAAAATAAAGAAGACCAAGTGATAAACATCATAAAACAGAAAGGAACTATTGGAAAAATCTTTGTCTCACCAGTATTGAGAGCAATTGATATCGCCTCAGGTGAAGAAGGAGAAAGTACTATCTAAAATTCTCTGAAATTATTTCCATAAACAACTGTTGGGTGTTTGAGTTGTTTTTCAAATGATGGAAGGTAACCCATGATACAATGGTTTACAAAATCACTAAATGATTTGATTCTGTGGTCTGAAACTAGTGTTTCATAATTTTCATCATATACAGTTTGGAGCCTTAGTAAGGTATATTTTTGTAATGGAACTAAGCGGCTTCGTTTAATTTTTGGTTTGGGAGGAAATTTTACCTCTTCTATTTCAAGATCTTGAGTACTCTCTAGTGTATCAATTTCTAAAACTTCTTCCATTTCTGATACGAAAATCTTTCCAACTTTGCTTGAAGTAAAACCAGATTTTTTTGAAATAAGGTCAATTACTTTTCTAGCATCTTTTTCTGTTACAACTAATTCAATTTTCGAAAGGGGAATTGTTTTTACTCCAACGCTCCCCCCAACTTTTGAGCCATGTTGTTTATCAAAAATTTTACTGTCTTCTAAGTTTCGTTTATCAATTATTGTATAACCCATGGTGTTTAGCTTGTCTGCGATTATGGTATAGCTAGATCGTTTGATAATCGCCTCAATTTTCTTCATATCAAAAATCAAAAAATTGGTTATTTATTATGCTATCTAATTATCAAGGCTGAAAGTGAAAATTATGCCTTAGAATTACGGATTTTACTAGGAATTTTAGTTTATTTTTTCTTGGGTTTTTTCTTATCTTTTTTTAAATTCTTTCTTTCAGCTTTTCTTTCCTTTCGTATCGTTATGACTCCTTTGAGAATTAGTGGAAGTGATGCTGCAAATAAAATAACTACAAATTCTGCAGGAATATCTGAAGATGCTTCTTCTGGCGTTAATTCGGATTCTCCTGATGTAACCATAACATTGAAAATAATTGTAGGAATAAACCAAACACATAATCCCAAAATTAACCAGTAGAGTCCTTTCAATACGTTTTCACTTTATTACTACCTTATAATTTTAGAACAAAAATGAAAATTGTTGTCAATTAGTTGTTTCAGGTTGTTGTTTTCTTTGAAAATGCATTCGGATTTGGTATGTAACTAGCCCATACCCCGGGATTAAAACAATAAAGTAAAGTGCCTTAAGCCATCCATCTAGATGATCTATTTTTAGAACAAGGTTTGTGCTGAGATAAACTAACACTGCCACAAAAATAAATGTCCAAACTAGAGACAATTTGTAAAACCTAATTATTCATCTGGAATTATTTGCTTAACTTTAGAAATAATTTCCATATAATTTGCTCCTGGTTCGGAGCTAAGTAAGAGAAGGTTTCCGTCATCCAGTAAAAGACTAATCAATGTAACTTTATCAAATTCTGTAATGTTTGTTTTTTCAGTTCCAATTTTATGAGCTAGGTTTTGAATACTTGTCCATCTCTGAAAAGTATAATGCACTGACATTTTCACTTCATCTTCACTAAGTAATGCTTCTGAATCATTTCTATTACTTTGAACAGTAAGATCTCCACGAGAATTTAATATTCCACTGAACCTGACATGAGGTTCAATTTCCAATACTTTAGTACATAATGCATTATGATCCATTTCTGTATTGCCTAAAAAAATATCCCTATTATGTGTATTATTTTTTATCTCTTGTGGGTTTATGGAATATTAATAAAAATAATAATTCTATTACATTTTCTCAACTTAATATTAAATTCAAATAAAAATAGAGAATTTAGGGCAATTAGGGATATAAGGAACTTTTTTCATGAGTTAGTATGGCAAAATACGATGGTCTATTAGGACAACCAATTCTTGAAGTTGAAGAGCCTGATAAGGAAGGCGGGATTACATTTATTCTTAAAGATAACCGATTTTTATTCATAAAGGCTGTAGACGGAAAAATTGAGACTGTATCAATCCCAGAATAGGTGAAATAAATGGAAAAATTTGAACAAATCAAAATGTTAGAACTGGTAAAAGTTGATGATCCAGATTCTGATGGTGATTTAACATTAACATTTCAAGAAGACAAAAAATTGAAAGTAAAAATCGTTGATGGAAAACTAGTGTCAGAATTTATCTAGTTTTTTACATGTTTTTGATAAAAGGTAATTGCCAATTCTTGAGTTTCAGATTGGATAGAACCAGGTCTTTCTTTTCTAATTTTTTCTATTGCATCTTCTGCTGAAAATTTCTTATACTTTACAAGGTAACACGCCAAAATGGTTCCTGCTCTTCCCATTCCTGCTGCACAATGAACCATTACCGCTTGATTGTCAGTAATATTTTTGTGTATAAAGTCAACTGCCAAATCTATTTTTTCCATATCAGGAGCTGTTAGATCTGGTGTTGGAACATGCAAGTATCCAATTTCATTTACCCATTCTTGAGGTAATGCATTTTCTGTCATTGTCACAATTGATTTTACTCCTTGTTTTAGAATCCAATCTAATTCATCAAAACTAGTTGGTATACCAGAACCTGCAAGTTTTTCATCAATTAACCAAGAGAAGTTAGTAGGACGTTTAGTAATTTTGCCATGCACTTTTCTCCATACATTTCCTGGTTTGCTCATAGATATTGATTGTAAATTCTATATTTTTAGGATTGCGAATGATACAGTCACCTTATATGCGAAATAGAGATAGTATAATGTCAAATGGGTAAGGAAGCTATTCTTTATGAAAAATTACCAGATAATAAGGTCAGATGTACTGCGTGCGCAAGATATTGTGAGATGGCTGAAGGGCAAATTGGCTTGTGTGGAATTAGGGGAAATAACCATGGAAAATTAGACTTGTTTGTTTATGGTAAAGTTATTGCAGGTCATGTTGATCCAATTGAGAAAAAACCTGTAACACATTATCATCCAGGCTCAAAAGTATACTCAATCGCTACTACAGGTTGTAATTGGCTTTGTAAATACTGTCAAAATTATGATATTAGTCAGAGAAGAAAAATTGAAGGAGTTGATATGACTCCAGAGCAGGTTGTACAAACTGCATTAGATAACGGAGCAGATGGTATTGCATATACATACAATGAGCCGTCAATTTTCATAGAATTTGCTAGAGATTGTGGGGTAATTGCTCACCAAAATGATCTCTACAATATTTTTGTATCAAATGGATATGATACTCCAGAATCAGTAAAAATGATGGGGGAATTTTTAGATTCAATAACTGTAGATTTCAAGGGTAGTGCCGAACCAGAATTTACAAGAAAATACATTGGAGTTCCTGATCCTAAACCAGTTTTTGACACCCTATTAGAAATTAGAGATAAAACAAAAATCCATGTAGAGATTACAGATTTGATCGTTCCAGAGGTTGGTGATAGTTTAGAGTATGCAGAAAAATTATGTAAATTTGTTTATGATGAATTTGGACCAGAGATGCCAATTCATTTTTTACGTTTTCATCCTGACTATAAAATGATGGAGTTTGATTCTACTCCAGTGAAAACATTAGAAAAACATCATGAGATTGCGAAAAAAATTGGACTAAAGTATGCATATATTGGAAATGTTCCTGGTCATCCATTAGAACACACCTATTGCCCTGAATGTAATAACATTGTAATTAAGAGATTTAGTTTTGATATAGAATCATGGCATCTTAATGATAATAATCAATGTGAATTTTGTGGAAACCAAATTCCAATCGTAGGAAAACTATCAAAAAATTACAAAAAAAATAGATTTCATTTTGTTCAATAATTAGCAACTACCCTCACAGGGGAGCCTGTAGCATTTTTTAATTTGAGAGGTAAGATGATAAAATCAAAATTAAGGGTAGGAATTTTATCTAAATTTGATAGATTTTCTACAATCAAAATATTGTGTTTTGCAAGTATTTTATGGACTGTGAATTTTTTATCTGTTCCTAGATCTATGCTTGGTGAATCTATTCCTATCAAATTGATTTTTTTTGTGGCTAAATAATTAGCTGCAGATTTAGATAAACCGGGATTGTTTAAAAAATAGTATTTTTTTTCCAAGTTTTTTTGCCATCCTGTAAAAAAAATAACTGAAGAAAAGTTTTTTATTTTTCCATGTTTTTTTTCAAAATCAAGTAAATCTTTTTTTGTAATTTCTTGATTTTTTTCTTTTTTAATTTTGACTAATAGTGCATTTCCAATTAAACGAGTTAATGGAATTTGGTGGATTTTTTCCCCGTTTTCAACAAAATGATAAGGTGCATCTATATGCGTTCCAGTATGAGAACTCAGAAATAATAATTCTAAGTTGTATTGATCTCCTTTAATTGTAGACCATTTGATAAATTGGGGAGAGGGAGACCCAGGAAAGTTTGGAATAGATGGAGAAAGTGTCAATGTTAGATCTAAATGTTTCACATCAATGAATCTCAATAGTAGTTAATCAGTTTTTGAGCTCTATGAAAAGTTAAATACTCTTTATGAAAATCTGCAACATGCCTACAGCATATGTTTTATTGAATTCTGATTTAGGTTCAGACAATACAATAATCAACGAAGTCAAACAGATTCTTCAAGAGGAAGATGTTCAGTACGAGGTTCAAGGTGTTTATGGAGTTTATGATATTGTTTTGAAGTTATCATCTGATAATGCCGAAAAATTACGTGCAATCATTACAAATAAGATTAGAAAAATAGGTAAAGTACAATCGACTCTTACTATGATGGTTATAGAAGAGCAAGAAAATCTATAATTTCTTTATTGCTTCTATCATCTGAAGTATTTGAGATTCCGTATTGAAAAAATGTGGTGAGGCTCGAACGATCTTTTTTTCATAGATTTCCCTAACTGCTAGAACTATTCCTTGTTGTTCTAATTTTTCCACTACAAATTGTGGTTCATTTCCCTCAATAGTAAAAGAGACTATGCTTGTTCGTTCTTTTGAATCATCTGGACCGTAAATAGTAATTTTAGAATTTTTTGATAATTCTTCTCTTAACATATCTGAAAGATATTTGTTTTTTTTGTAGATGTTCTCAATTCCAAAATTGTAAAGATATCTTGCTGAGGATTCCAAACCAACAATTCCAACATAATTCCTAAATCCTGTTTGAAATTTTTCAGGTAATTCCTTGAAGGCAAGCTTTGATTTTTCATATAACATGGCTGACTCACCACCAATAGTAATTGGTTCTAGTAATTCACTAGATTTTCTATTGCAATAAAATAATCCTGTTCCCATCGGTCCACACAACCATTTTGATCCATTGAAGGCCATAAAGTCACATTTGATATCTTTTACACTAAGATTAGGTATACAACCAATCGTTTGAGCACTGTCAACAAAGAAAGGGATCTTGTTATCTAGAATTTCTCCAACTTTTTCAATTGGTAAAATAGCTCCTGTGTTATACAATGCATGACTAAGTGAAACTAATTT
>JACEMX010000029.1 GCA_013867335.1 Candidatus Nitrosomaritimum aestuariumsis | reverse complement strand
TAATTGTTATAAACTGATTTCATTATCCGAGTTTAATGGCGCTAAAAAAATTTGTTGCAACCAGATTAGCAACCATGTTTGGTGTCTTAATGATTACTTTACTTTTGACTATTTCTTTGGTGGGTTCTAATATGGACACAATTCTAAAGCAAGGGGTTGTTTTTCAAGTAAGAGCCGAAATCACTGAAGACCCATCTATTGCCAACAGTTTTTCTTCTTCGGAGGGATTTGAAGAGTTTATTCAAGATCAAATTGAGCAAAGGATTCAAACACTTGGGCTTGATGAGCCGTGGTATTCACCTCAAAGAATTGGTCTTACCATGTACAAAATTTTGTTGTTAGATTTTGGTCATGCCACATTTTTGACAAGCGATGCCGGATCCTCAGACGTCAAAGAAATAATTTTAGAAAAACTTCCAAGAACCATTTTGTTATTTACATCTGCAACAATAATTATTTCAATTATTGGAATATTTCTGGGAGCGCTATCAGGTAGCAAAGTAGGTTCCGTTATTGACAGAATCACATCTAGTTTTGCCATTATTAGTTCTAGTTTTCCTGTTTGGTGGATTGGAATGTTAATGATATTTTTATTTGCCTTTGTCTACCAAATTTTTCCAGCAAGAGCAACCCCGCCAATCCCATCATCAGATCCTAATTACATCATATCCTTGCTCTATCACATGACACTTCCTCTGATAACAATTGTAATGATTGGATTTGGAGCTTGGGCTTACCTTGTAAGAAATTTCATGGTAGGAATCATGCAAGAGGATTTTATCATGTCAAAAAAGGTAATTGGAATAAGTAAAAAGAAAATAATCTATAGGCATGCGCTCAAGAATGCAGCACCACCCATAGTAACAATTTTAGCTCTTAGTCTGTCAGGCTCACTTGGCGGAGCCATCATCACCGAAGCCGTATTTGATTGGCCAGGAATGGGAAGGCTGTATTTTGAAGCAATTACTGTGATGGATTTGCCTGTGATTATAGGGGCAACTTACATCTTGACTGTTTTTTTTCTGGTCAGTATTTTTATCGCCGATTTGCTTTATGGGTATTTTGATCCTAGGGTGAGGACAGGAAATTGAGTAGCATATCGCCCCAAGAAATTAAAAATGAATTTTTAAGAAGCAAAATTGGAATTGCAGGAATTGCCATTTTGGCAATTCTGATATCAATTTCAATAATTGCAATTGTTGCAATACCAAATGAAACCTTTAGTCAATGGAATAATCCTGGGAATTGGATTTCGTATCCGAAGGTTGCGATACCTGTATGGGTTAATCTCTTCTTGGTTGAAAAAATACCCGAGCATAAAATTTTAGATAGTCCAACAGAAACAATAGAAACATCTGGAGACATTTCAGTAATATCTCATCAATTTGGACTAAATTTTGCTTATGATGATTTTCCAAATGACTTCATTTACGAATTTTCTGCACAGTATTCTGGCACCCCTCTTCTTGAGATAGTAGTGATTAGACCTGATGGAACAGAGTTAGAATTAGTAACGACCTCATTGCCATATTCAGAATCTACCACATTGCATACTGAAAGAATATTTTCAACTGATGAATCAATTCGAAAAAAACTTTTCTTGCAATCCGAACAATTTGATTTTTCCCTAAACAGATTATCTGCCGAAGATGTTGTTTTTTCTCAGGCTACGACTCACCAACCATTGAAGGGAGATTATGTTTTTTTTGTGAATCTCTACGGAATAACCTCTGAAAACAAGATATCCGAATCCACTTTGATTGTTGGAGGCAAGGCGTTTGGTGTGATGGGAACAGATGAACTTAGAAGAGATTTGGCAATAGGTCTGTTATGGGGAACACCACTAGCATTATTCATAGGAATTGTGGTCGCCATCGCTTCAGTTGCAATGGGTCTGCTTTATGGAGTATATGCAGGGTATAGAGGTAAAAAAACTGATGAGGTGATGATGAGATTTAATGATGTCATCTATGCTCTACCTGCTTTGCCATTTCTAATTATCCTATCAGTTACAATCAGCAACAGTATTTTCCTAATGATAGGCTTTCTAACAATTTTTGGATGGGTTGGAGTAGCTAAGGTTTCAAGAAGTATGGCACTTCAAATTAAAACGAGAGGTTACATAGACGCAGCAGAAATGATGGGCCAAAAAAGATCTAAGATAATTTTGAGACATATTTTGCCTCAATTATTACCATATGCATTTGCAAGTATCGCAATATCTGTTCCCGCCGCAATTACTACAGAAGCTGGGCTAAGCTTCCTGGGTCTAGGTGATCCTTCATTTCCAACATGGGGACAAATTTTACACGATGCAAATGTCTACGGTGCAGCTTCCAGAGGATTATGGTGGTGGATAATGCCCCCCGGTGTAATGATAGCAATCACAGGATTGGCTTTTGTTTTCATTGGAAATGCCTTAGATGTGATTGTAAATCCCAAACTTCGAAGATAGTTAATTGCTAAAATCATAGTTTTGATAAAAAAATTATTCATCAAAGTCATTTTCTGAAAAACATCTAGCAGTATTCCTTATATCCAAAGTTGTAAATGAATGAAGTAGAAATGGACTTTGAAAATACGTATAGACTACTTATCGAGAATTTACCACAGAGAATTTTTCAAAAAGATAGTAATTCGGTATATTTAGACTGTAACCAAAATTTTGCAGATGCCATAAATCTTCCAAAAGATCAGATAATTGGGAAAACAGATTTCGACTTTTTTGAAAAAGAGATAGCTGAAAAATATAGATCGGATGACAAAAGAGTACTAGATTCTGGCAAAATTGAAAATATAGAGGAGATACTTTTTCAAAATGGAGAAGAAATACCAATCAAAACAACAAAAATTCCTATTACGGATAAAAACGGTAACAAAGTTGGTCTATTAGGACTATTCTAAGGTAAGTCATTTCAATAATCACAGCTAATTAACGCAAGTTTTTTGCACAGTTAGACTCGAGAAATTAATTTTCTCCTAAAAAATCAAATTTACGTATTTTTTCAATTGTAGAATCACTTAGTTTTACCGTGAAGGTAGCGTGACTTGGATCTTTAGACTCAGATAAGATCTCAGCAAATTTTACTTTGTCAGGAGAACTATTATCAGATTCATTTACACATAAAGGAAATTTTTTCATATTGATGTTTTGGGTTTGTAGATAATCTATGAATTTTTTATATTCATTTGCCTCATTCCAAAGCGTGTTTTTTTCCTCACATGCACTAATCCATATGTCCAGAGTGTTTTGGTAAATTACTTTTTTTCTTAAATCATCCAGAGTCATAGTAGATGATTAAAAATCAGCACGCTGCATCTTGGAGCCACATCTAGGACAAGCACCTCCACCATGCTTGTTGTTACAAACTAGACAAACATACTTTACTTTGGCACTACTTCCGGAACTTGATCCGAAGAATCCACCGCCTCCTCCTGAACCAGAGTCACTATAGCCACCCATTCTGCTCATAGCACGTCTTCTTAGCAATAGAGGAAATACAATGAAAATTCCCAAAGCCGCAGCTAGGCCATATGGGAATGGTAAAATCATTTGCAAACCTATGCTAATTGCTAGAGATGCAAATAAGAAAATCAAATAAGTTTTGAAATTAAACAATTCAAAGAAAATACCTTTAAAATCCTTATAAAGTTTTGTCAGTATTTCTCAAATTACCATCATAAAAAATCAAATTTCAAGTTAAACAATTTCAAGTTTTATGGAGTTTCCTTTACTGTCCCACGCAAAAATATCATCATCACCATAGGGAAATTGTACAATCAAGGAGACAAGACCAAAAAAATTATGAAGATCAGTTAAAGAGGGCTCAGCTGAACCACTCGGATGAGAGTGTACAATCCCCACATAGCTCATATCAAATGGTAAAAAAGAATGTGGAAAGCCTGCAAAGGTGGGACCTGTATGACTAAAGGGAGGGATTACTAGGCCATCAATCAAAATATTGCCTTTTTTGGATTTGCCCTTTAAAATCAGAATACTTTCGTTTGGGTGTTTTATCTTGCAGTAGGACGAAATGCTATCCACCACGTCTTGCTTTAACGAAACACTTCGTTCGTAGTTTTTCTTTTTGAAGAGCATAACAGTGATTTTTCCGTAATAGTATTTAATTTTCAGCTGGTCTCACAATATTATAGCGTGTACTTGAAAACTTTTTGAGCATGTTTTCAATTTCATTAATTTTATTTGGCATTTTTTCTTTGTTTTCTTGGATGTCTTTTTGAAATGAACTGATTTTAGATTCAGCATCAGTTTTTTGATCAATTGTTTTTTTCAGATCATTTTCTAAAGTTGAGAGTTCTGTATTATCAAATGTAGATATTTGATTTTGTATGTCCTTTCTTTTTTCATTGTAATTTTGGACTTTTTCAATGAATCCTTCCAAGCTTTCTTCAGTTTCGGTAAGATGAGACATGGTTTTTTCGACATCTTTAACAGATATGGAACCGGAGGTAATTCCTTTTCGTACGTTTTCTAGGATTACGATAATTGAATCCTTGTTAGGAGGTAACAGTGCTTCAATTGGTCCATTGATTAATTGAGACAAGAGTGCTTTTTGATCTTTATCCAGAGAAGAGGCGTATTCATATCTTCCCAGCGGCCTAGAAATTTTGGTAAATTGTGCATCAATCTCATTTTTTATTTTGGTTTTAGTTGCGCTAAACGCTGATAATTCGTCATTTAATTTTATAAATTCAGAGTAACTTGCGCTTAATTTTATTTTATCAATAGAGTTTTGACTATTCTGTATCTTCTCGTCAAATAAGCCAAGACTGTTTTTTAATTCTAGTACTCTTTGGTTTTTTGATAGAGCATCATCTTGTGTTTGCTTTATTTCTTCTAATGAATTGAGAATATTTTCAGAATTAGTCCGAGTATCTTCAAAATTTTTGAGCAAATTCTGAATTTCAGTATTTTGTGAATTCATATCAGCTAAAATTTCTTTAAGTTTTTCAGCATATTTTTTTGCAAAAATGTGAATTACCCTGGTCTGTCTTCCAAGAACATCACCCATTTTTTTTAATCTTTGATTCAAAATATTGCTCATATCTATTGCATCATCTAGGGATGCAATATCAGGTAGTGGTGATGATTCTTTCTTGATAATTTCAATAACTTGCTTTTTTCCACGTACAACAATTATTCTAAGATGCTTGTCTATTTCATCCACCTTCAGATTGTCTTTTTCAAGAGTTTTTCCTATACTGCCTAGTTCTTTAATTAATGGGGAGATCTGTTTGTGAATTGCTTTTATTTCTGCAAGGGTCTGAGTTGTTCTGAGCTTTAGCAGGTCGGAGGTAATTCTTTGTACATCAGATAATTGAATCTCCTTTTGTTGTGGGATTTCTTCAGGTAGTTTTTCCTCTTTTTTCTTACCCCATCCAAAGACCATTTGTATTAGTTGATTTTTGGGGATTAAATGTGTTAGATAATTAAATTTAAAATCAAGGCCAAAAACAAGATCTTATGAAGAAATCTGCAAAGGCATTCCATACAGGGACAGTAAAAAAATCCATGGTCATCAAGGCTCCTAAGCAGAAAGTTTGGAGAAAAATAAGTAATATCGTAGGTTTGCCTTCATGGTTAGTAGATTGTAAGGAAACAGTGTTTTTGTCAAAGAAAAAACGTGGTGTAGGTGCCATAAGAGAAATCACCTTTAATGATGGAAATACTATTGAAGAACATGTAGTTGCCTGGAAAGACGGGGAATATTTCACCTATGTCGCAACAGAGGGATTACCTCTTCGTGCTTATGTTGCTACCATTTCGATTAAACCAAAAAGTAGGAACTCTGTTCAGATGACATGGGAGTCGTATGTCAATAGCAAAAAAATGACCGAAAAAGAATTTCTAGAATTCCTAGTTTTCATGGGCACATTCTACGAAACATCCCTATCAAACCTAAAAGAAATTTTAGAGAAATAGTCCTAGAAATCAAAGTGTAAATACAGTGAGTTAGAATTAAAATTATGAGCGATATTCGCTTTGTGCTGATAGGAGTTGCCGTGATTTTTGTTGGATTTTTAATATTAGGGATTTTTGGGGAAAATTATCAAGCTTCCAATATCGAAACCAACGAGTTTGGAAACTGTTTTGAATATTCAGACGACAAAGAACCAATTCCCATTGACTGCTCTGCAAAAGAATTTGATCAAAATCTGTTCTTTGGTCTAGTCATTGCATTAATTGTTGCAGGAATAATTGCTTTGATTAAGGGAGTAAGAGGTGATTGGGATAGCAAGGTAAAACCAGAAGACATGGTTGGTCCAAGTAGAGATAATAGAACAGACGGTAGTAATTCGGACTAAGGCACAAAAAACAAACACTAAGATTTTTTAGAGAATTGCTTTTCTTTTTTGG
>JACEMX010000106.1:1434-6475 GCA_013867335.1 Candidatus Nitrosomaritimum aestuariumsis | reverse complement strand
ATTCATCAAATGATGATTCTGTTGATACGTATAGTCGTCCAATGTCTTCAGGAGACATTTTGTTATTTTTCATAATTGTCAAACATGCATTTGCTGCAAGACAAGCTGGGTCTTGGTTTGTATCGACAATTGCCATCTTTGAAACTCCTAAACCTTTCTGAAGTTTTTCAGGATCCAATCCTCTAGCTTCTGCAAAATCAGAAGCATCTACATACAATCTTGGTATGTATATGGAAATATCATCAATTCCTGCTGCCATAAGCTTGCCTCCGTGGGTTCTCATATAAGGATTAACTATGATCAAATTTAACTCTAAATTAACAAAATTTGGAATTTTTGTGCCTAAATATTTAAAAAGGTGCACTGATGTTGACCGATCTAAATTTGAGATTTTCATTCTTGATTTTTAGATCAATTTGAAATAGAAAAGATCGATTTTTTGAATTAAGATACTTTTTCTAACTCTGCATTGAATATTTGTTCAAATCTCTCATATGGCTGCGCACCTGAAATTTTTGTAATTTTGTTGTCAGGACCAATCACAAAAAAAGCCGGAGTTCCGGTAATTCCAAGGTCTCTTGCATCCTTACTACTATCTGTGATTATTTGAGAGTGTCTTGCATCAAGCATGCATTCAGACCAATCATCTACATCCAATTCTATCTCTTGAGCAAATCTCAACAAGTTAGCAGATGATGCCCATCCGTTGTTTTCACCAGTCCAATTATTGTACAATATATCATGATATTGCCAAAACTTTCCTTGATCATTAGCACAATGTGCACCATGAGCTGCATTTATTGAATCAGGACCAATAATTGTAAAGTCCTTGAAAATCATCTTTACTTTTCCAGTTTGAATAAAATTTTCCACCAAACTATGTTCGGTATTGTGAAAATGTACATTGCAGAAATGACATTGATAATCACCAAATTCTACTAAAGTTACAGGAGCGTTAGGATCCCCTAGAATTGGCGAGCCATTTGCCATAAATGTAGATGAAATCACGCTGGGAGGAATTGTAGGCTGAGAATTTTGTACTGGCTCTATTACAAGTTCTGGTTCATCATTTATCATACTAAATCCTAAAAATGCAACAACAAGTGTAACTGAGGCTATTGCAGCACCAATCGCCAAAGAAGGCCCATGAATCAACATGTCCAGTTTTTTGGTTTTACATTTAGGTTTTTGCGAACTCAAATTGTCTACATGTCTTATTTTCCTAGAAATTGATTGTAATCATCAAGCAACTCCCTCAAACCAAGACTCTATTTGGCAGTGATGTGGCAGAAATACTGGATTTTTCCTATTTTATGCATAAATTTTGTTCAGTTTAATCAAACAGGGGTATTTATGCAATTTATGGTCGAAAATTACTGTTATGACAAAGCCTCCAGTGTTAATTGTAGAAGATAGTCAGGCAGTAACTATGCTCCTAAAGAGCTTTTTAGAGAAATTAGAGTATCCTGATATCCATGCATGTGATAATGGCTATACTGCAGTAAATGAATTTAAAAAATTAGTAAAGGCAAATACTCCGCCCATTGTACTTTTAGATTTTATGTTACCTGACATGGATTGCCGCTCTGTTCTAACTCAAATGCTTGATCTGCATCCTGCCGCTCGAGTGATTCTTGAGACTGCAACTGAAAAAGAGGACGAAGGAATTAAAGAATTGATTAGGTTAGGTGTTTACCAATATCTTGAAAAACCAATTAGATTTGAGCGTCTCAAAGAGGTGTTTGAAACAATTGAAAAAGAAGATTTCTTTTTCCAAAAAGAATCAGAACAACTTCAAATGCTTGAAAATGCAGAAGAGGAAGTTAAAACCAAAGTCAAAGATAGAGTTGATTTCATTTTAAAATCTTCAAAACAAGTTAGTCTTAATTTAATCGAACAAATGATCGGATTTTCTGATGAAACAATTCATTTACATCTCAACGAATTAGAAAGGGAAGGAAAAATTGTTAATCTAGGGGAGAAAAAAGAAGTTGCATGTAACAAATGTGACTCTGTCAAAACAACCCAAATTTTTTCATGTCCATCATGTAATAGCCCTCATTTCAGATTAGGAAAACTAATTGAACACTACAATTGTGGAAATGTTTCTGAAGAACGAACTTATCAAAACGACACATGTCCTAGTTGCAATAAAGAGATAAAGGCACTAGGTGTAGATTACAGAGTTTTGCCAAATCATTACATTTGTAACAATTGCAGTGATGCCTTTTCAGAACTATCCTCAGAGTATCTTTGTCTGAAATGTGAAAATAAATTCAATTTAGAAGATGTAAACTGGCAAAGCAGCTGTAACTATAGGCTTGCTGCAGTTTGATTTTGGAATGATAATTTACCATGTCTAACCCAGACAAAAATCTTAACTCGTCAAACAAAACCCCTTTCTCCAAATCTTCTACTGCAATGTCTACCCCTGAATTTGTTGATAAAGCAAACTCTGCTAAAATTTATGACGTTAAAAAAGAAAAAAAACAAAAAATTGATTTTGTTCAAGTAGTCTTGGCTGCCTCAATTTTTGCGTTCTTGGGAGGAATGATCTATTTCATTTTGGGTCCCATCAGTATGGTGGCAATGAGTATTGGAGGAGTTTTGTCCATTTATCATATGTTTAGTAACAGAACCAAGAGATTTTCAAAAGACCATAAAGGCAGACGTGCACCTTCAATACTATTATTGGTCTTAATTGGCTCTCCATTTCTTATGGGTGGTTTAGTTGCATATGAAGGATTTAGCTTGCTAGAGTCTCCTTCTAGAATTCTTTTGCTTTGGGCAATGACTATTTCTTTTTGGACTACCATGTTATTTGTTCCAATGTCAGTCATGAGTAAACATAAAGAAAATCTCCAAACAGACCTTACTCATTATCCAAAAGTTTCAGTGATAGTGCCAGCTTACAACGAAGAAAAAGTGATACAAAAAACCTTAGAGTCGATGATTGAAACTAAATATCCACGAAAAGAAATACTTTTTGTAGATGATGGAAGTAAGGATAGAACTTTAGAAATTGCTAAACAATTCAAAAAAGATGTTATTGTTTTGCATAAAGAAAATGGCGGAAAAGCATCTGCATTGAATTACGGCTTGCAATATGCCAAGGGTGAGATTGTAGTTGTTGTTGATGCAGATACTATAATTGGTAGAAATTCATTAAAAGAAATTGTAAAAGGATTTGAAGTCGACGAACATGTTGCAGCTGTAGCTGGAAACATCAAGGTTAGAAATCGAGTTAACTGGATTACAAAATGTCAAGCTCTTGAATATCTGGTAGGAATTCAAGTGATTAGACGTGCATTTGATACTTTTGGCTCAATCACTGTTGTTCCTGGAGCTTTAGGCGCCTTCAAAAAGAGTTTTGTGTCTGGTACGGGCGCATACGGAAAAGAAACAATTGTTGAAGATTTTGATCAAACAATAAAACTGCTAAAAGCTGGATTGATTACTCAAGGAAGTATCAAGGCAGTAGCATACACTGAGGCCCCATCTAGCTTATCTGATTTTGTAAAACAAAGAAAACGCTGGTATCGAGGCAATATTCAGGTGCTAAAACGTCATACTGATGCGTTAACTAACACAAGATATGGCAATCTACAAAAAATCGCACTTCCATTTCTGTTTTTGAGTATTTTCATTACTCCGATCATTGGGTTTACTTCCTTTTTCAATGTGATTTATGGAGTGGCTACTGGGGATGCGTGGTGGGTCTTTGAAGTTGCAGGAATATTCATGGTTGTCCACTTTTTGATGTCTGCTCTTGCAATACGAATTGACGAGGAAGACCCCAAATTATTGTGGCATGCAGGATTCTTACTGTTTGGTTTTAAACAAATTGTTGACTTTTTGCTACTCAAAGCCATAATAGAACAATTAACAAGAAGAAAAGCAACTTGGACTAGCGCTAAGAGGATTGGTGATTGATGTGAGTAATTTGAGAATTTTCTATATTTGTGCAATTGCCATGCTTCTATCGGCAATAGTTCCATTTACTTCGGTATATGCTGATGAAAATCAACAACTACAAATTGAAATTAGGTATACTAACGGAGATAGAATTTCCACATATCAAGCAGAATATGTTGTGTATCAAGATAATGAAAAAACCCCATTTATAGAAAAAGAACTTGAAATAAATCCTGACACTCTATATCTTCCACAAAATCATGAATATAGGGTAGAAGTTTTTGTGAATGGAATATTTTCTGAAATGAAAAAAATTGAATTAAATGAACAATCCGAAAAACTACAAATTAACATTCCTTTGTCGGGCGGAATAAAGTTTAATGTATTTTATGAAGATGGAGAAACTCCATTAGAAGGCTCAACTATTGTTATAAAATCACATGATGGACAAGAACAACGAAGGGGAGTAATTGATACACAAGGAGACAGTATGAGATATTGGCTCCAGTCAACAAATTATGAAAGTGAACATTACACAGCTGAGATTTACTTTGAAGATTTTCTACTACATACTGTTTCAAATATAAAAATTCAACAAGCAATGGAGCAAGATCTAAAAATAACAATTCCTGTCCCTGCCGTAGTTGAAGAGTTGTTGGTTTTTCAATTATATGATTCAGAGTTGAACAAAATATCCAAGTCTGATGGGATTTATTCGATTTCCCTAATGGACAAAAATGATGTCTCAATTGCAGACTCAGAAATTAGTGCTCGTGGACTGGTTTATTTTTCAAATATCCCTTCTGGAATATACAAAGTACTTGTTATGAAGGATGGTGAACATGCATCTCTATGGGACGATATTGAAATTGCTATCATTGGAAATCAAAATGAATTTGAATTAATCCAAACGCCTGTCTCTGAGCCTGTCTCTGAGCCTGTCTCTGAGCCTGTCTCTGAGGGATTTTTTCCTACATTTGTAGAACCGATAACCTATGATTCGACATCAGAGGAATATTACTTAACTTGTAACTGTGTCGCTTTCAGGCTAGATGATATTCAAGACTATTGGTTAACAGATGTTCAAGTTGAATTACTTGATTTGTTTTCTGAAAAGGAAATCCCT
>JACEMX010000106.1:0-1334 GCA_013867335.1 Candidatus Nitrosomaritimum aestuariumsis | reverse complement strand
TAGATGATATTCAAGACTATTGGTTAACAGATGTTCAAGTTGAATTACTTGATTTGTTTTCTGAAAAGGAAATCCCTTTGACAGTTGGAATAATTGCTAATGACTTTGGAAATGATGCAAAAATTGTTGATGCAGTTAAAAATCAACTTGCAGATAATCGAATTTCAATTGCAAATCATGGATTAGTTCACAACCCATTTACAAATTATGATAAACAAGAACAAAACGAAATGATCGTAGAGGCAAATAAGAAAATTCACGAGTTACTAAATGTTAACCCAAAAATCTTCATCCCGCCAGAAAATAAATTCAATAAAGATACAAAGGAGGTGTTAATTGAAAATGGGTTCACTCATTTAAGCGCGGCACTGTTTAGTGATTCTCCTCCCTTCCTATTAGAACAAAAATCATTTTATCGATTCCCACAAATGGCTGAAACCGGAGGTTATGTCCCATCTCAGAATAGGATTGTTGGAGTGTCTGCAGATGAAACCTTTTCTGATACAATGACTGGACTAAACGAACATGGTCTTGCAGTAATTACATTACATCCACAAGAATTTGCTGTATTTGAAGGAGGTCAATACGTTAATGAAGTTAACCAAGAACAAATTGATGAACTAAGCAGCCTAATTGAAAAAATACAATCTCAAAATATTTCTATAATATTTTTAGAGGATATTCAATATAATATGTTTAAAGTAACTTCAGAAAATCAAGTAATTTCTTCTGAATCTTATACTATTCCAAAATGGATTAAAAACAATGCTGGCTGGTGGAGGGATGGGTTCTTAGATGATGAGTCCTTTGTACAAGGAATACAATTTTTAATAACCGAGGGAATAATGGAAATTCCACCTACAACTCAAGGGGTTGGCGGGACTGAAATCCCTCAATGGGTTAAAACCAATGCAGGATGGTGGGCAGAAAATAGAATTTCTGATGATGACTTTGTCAATGGAATAACATATCTCGTTAATCAAGGTATTATGGTGGTTTAGAAATTCTTCTAAACTAATCTAAATAAAGCCGTCTTGATGAATCCAAAACATGAAAAAGGTTTTCGTGAATGGGTATGGATCAATTGGGAGTAGAATTACTGCATTTTTGAAAGACGACCCAGAAATTTCTGTTATTGGGGTAGGCAAATATTCGCCTGATGAAAAAGTATCTTTAGCAATCTCAAGAGGTCTTAAAGTGTACGTCCCTGAACGAAAGTTAGATGCGTTTAAGGAGTATGAAATTTCTGGAACAATAGAGTCTGCATTAGATGATTGTGATTTAGTGATTGATGCAGCACCTGGAGGACAAGGATATACCAACAAGAAAAATCT
>JACEMX010000013.1 GCA_013867335.1 Candidatus Nitrosomaritimum aestuariumsis | reverse complement strand
AGCAGCTTCGAGTTGTTCTGGTCCTTCAGTGTAGCGTGTGAGCAATGCCTGCAAGTCAGTCATAGTTATCCTCTCCTGTGTGTGAGTGTGTTTGAGAAGCCGCATAACGCTTGAATTAAGCCGAGCCGCCGAGCGGGTTCGGCTTGAACGAATTGTTGGCTGGCACGCCACAGCGTGAGGTAATATCTTAAAGCTTGGTCAATTTGTTTCCTCATCGAATGTACTAATCATTTAATCCCTTTCCATTGAGAATCTGCTGCATACATTTTTCAACCCTTGCCTCCCGAGTTTTGGATTGTTTGGGTGCAGAAAAATAAAGAAGGTATGCTCTTTGCCGTCCCGGCGTCAACGCATCAAAAGCAGTTTTCAAGGCAGGGATTTCATCTAATTTGTTTTGAAATTCTTCAGGAACCATGAATTCTGTAGTCTTCTTAAAATTCACTTTCAAACCGGCTTTTTCCACTTCAATGGCTTCATAAATATAGGCTTTCAAGATGGGTTCCATCTCAACTATTTCTCGAACATTGGTGAACCGAATCTGGCG
>JACEMX010000166.1 GCA_013867335.1 Candidatus Nitrosomaritimum aestuariumsis | reverse complement strand
AAAACATGGATTTGTTTTGCCATAAGGTTTGAAGATATTTTTTTTGTATGTCAGGATGAGGAATGGCCATTTGACCCAAATTTCCTCCAAACTTTGCCTCAGAAAAATTTCCTGTACTATGGCATGTTAATGCCAAAACCCCAGATTCTGCTGCATGTTTTGAGAGAAAAATAAAACCATCATAATCATATTTTTCTTCTAACCAATCTGCTTTGATTGCAGGAGTTGAGATTATCAATAAATCATAATTTTTTCCTCTAAAAATATCACCATCTTTTTTCATTTTTTGAGACAGAAATTTTGCCATATTATATCCGGCAGGATCGTCTGAATATGCAACCAAAAGTTCCATGAAAAATATGTTATTTCTACATCTAAATAAAAAATCTGCCCAGATTATTGATTTGGGCTGAAAAAAATTGATTTAACATTGGAATAAGAATATAAGGACACCGGATTAATTTCTGGCAATGAATCCAAGACAGACTTTGAAGAATATGGCAAATACCATGAAAATGGCAAAAAAGCCAGATAAAGACGAGTACTCACAACACCTCAGATTAGTACTATTGGGAATTGCAGGAGTTGGAGCAATAGGCTTTACAATTCAGTTTGTCTTTTCAGTGATTACATTTGGTAGGTAAAATTGTCTGAAGAAGTAAAATCTCATCTTTTTGCAATCAGGACGACTGGTGGACAAGAAAAAGTCGTTATGCGATTACTTGAAGCAAAGGCAAATGCTGACAAAATCAATATTCAATCAGTTTTACTTGTAGATAATTTAAAAGGCTATGTCGTAATTGAAGCAATAAACCCAAGTGATGCATACATGGCAGTAGAAGGAGTAAGACACATTCGTGGACAGCTCCGCGGAGAGTTAGAATTCAAAGACATTGAAGGGTACTTGGTTAAGAAATCAACAGTATCTCAATTAGCAGTAGATAACGTTATTGAAATTACAGGAGGTCCATTCAAAGGAATGAAGGCCACAATTACTAGAATAGATGCAGACAAGGAAGAAGCAACCGTTGTTCTGCTAGACGCATCATATCAATTGCCAGTAACAGTTGATGCTAACTATCTGAAACTTTCAAGTGAGTCTTAGTAAGGATTAAATTTTTCATATCGAGCGGATAATTATGGGCGAACCACAAAAAATATCATCATTGGTTACAGGAGGAGGAGCATCAGCAGGTCCTCCACTCGGTCCAGCATTAGGCCCTCTTGGCGTAAACATTATGGAGGTAATTAATGCAATTAACGATAAAACTAAAGACTTTGAAGGAATGAAAGTTCCAGTTACAGTTTCCGTTGATCCTGACTCAAAAGAGTGGGATATCGAAGTTGGCATTCCATCAGCTGCAGCACTTATTCTCAAAGAGGCAGGAATTCAGAAGGGTTCCGGTGCATCTGGAACAGAATGGGTAGGAGATGTCACCATGGATTCAATTACCAAGGTTGCCAACACTAAACTAGACAAATCTTATGCTTCATCTTTAAAATCAGTAGCCAAGACCATTATTGGAACTTGTCTTGCCTTGGGAATCAAGGTAGAAGGAAAGACTCCAAAAGAGATTACTGCTGAGATTAATGAAGGTAAATGGGACGAAAAATTCCAATAAGTTACTTTTTTAGATAAACCGGATCTTTATCAGTTCTCTGTAATTCAACAAAGGTTTCTGTATTTTGAATACCTTCAATTTTACCAATTTTTTCAATTACAATAGAGTGAAGAACCTCAAGTGTTTCAGCGTAAACTTTGATGAGCATATCAAATCGGCCTGTCACTTCAGATATTGATATCACCTCTGGTGTTTCAAGTAATTTTTTCATTATAGCATCCTTGAATTTTGGATCCCTGTTGATTCCTACGGAGGCCTTTACTCCTATTCCAAGGAGAGAGTCATCAATTACAATGGTGAATTTTTTGATTAATTTTTTCTTCATTAATCTCTTGATTCTGCTGTACAAAACAGATGCATTGATGTCTAGTTTTTTTGAAAGTGCTGGGACCGAAATAGAGCCATCTTTTGTCAACTCAAAAAGCAAATTCATGTCAAGTTCATCAAATCTGTGCATTGTGCTCAAAAATCTTTTAAGAGATTTAATAAATGTAAGTTTAGGCTTGTTTTGGCTTTGATTTTACAAATATTGGTCCCAAAAAGTGAAAATTTTCAATTTTTAATACCAATCAAAAACCTCACTCACTAAACGATTTTAAGTAGGCTCTCTCGAAAATGTTCGTAATGATTACAGAGCCACAGTTAGAAGAAATGATCAAGGCAGCAAAAGATGAAGCTAAAGAACGAAAGTTCAAGCAATCATTTGAGATAATTATCACCTTCAAAGACATTGATGTCAAAAAGGGGTTTGCGATAAACGAGGTAGTTCAGCTTCCAAAGACCAGTTCTCCAGCAGCTGTGTGTGTAATGGCAACAGGCGATATGAGTGTAAAAGCTAAAGCCGCAAATGCCGATGCAGTAATTGGAACAGATGAATTAGACAAGTTTGCAGCAAACAAAAGAGAGTCTAGAAAATTCATAAACAAATATGATTTCTTTTTGGCAGACACTAAAATCATGCCAGTTGTAGGTAAAGTACTTGGTCAACTCTTAGGACCTAGAGGAAAAATGCCTGTACCCGTTCCATATGATGCACCAATAGAATCATTTTTGCAAAGATTTAGATCATCAATTAAGGTTAGAGTAAGAAGTTCATTATCATTAGCATGTAAAATTGGAGACGAGTCTATGGATGACAAAGACCTGGCAATTAATGCATATGCAATTGTTAGTGCAGTTGAAAAGAAATTACCTAATGGTGAGAAAAACATTAGACGAATTATGATAAAAACTACAATGGGAAAACCTGTGAAACAAGTGCAAGAGGTGAAGAAGAAATTTGCATGAAAATAGAACTACATACCCCAAAAGAAAAACTCAGATGTATGAACAATTACAAGAGCTTCCAAAAAAATACAAAGTTTTAGCTTTAGTTAAGATGAGTAAAGTTAGAGCATCACAAATTCTCCCATTAAGAAAAAAACTCAAAGGAGAAGTAGAGTTTGTTTCAATCAAAGACAAAGTAGCTCAAAAAGCACTAGAGAAAGTAGAAATTCCAGGAATCAAAGACATGATTTCAGAATTAACTGGCCAATGTCTTTTCATGTTTACAAACATGTCACCATTCAAACTCAATGTTTTACTTGCTAAAAACAAGATAATGCTTGCAGCCAGAGGTGGCGATATTTCAAGCATAGATATTGTAGTTCCAGAGAAAAACACAGGAATCGCACCAGGTCCAATGCTTACTGAATTCAAGGAAGCAGGAATTCCAACCAAAATTGATCAAGGAACAATTTGGATTTCAAAGGAGACTACTCCAGTTAAGAAAGGAGAGCCAATCAATGAGAAACTAGCTCCACTTTTAGGAAAACTTGACATTAAACCAGTCGAAGCAGGAATTGCACTTTATTCAGCAGTAGAAGAAGGTTTCAAGTATTCTGAAGAAGAGATGGTAATTGATGTTGAGAAGATTAGAAACGAGTTTGCTCAATTACACCAAGAGGCAGTTAATCTTTCAATCGAGGCAGCATATGTAACGCCTGAAAATATTGGTCAAATATTGGCAAAAGCCGCTCAATCTGCACGCTCTGTATCAGTTGAATCTGGATTTATGACTGATGAGACAAAAGAGCAAATATTGCAAAAGGCAGATTCTCAAGCAAGAGCACTTGCCGGTCAAGCAAAAGACTACACCCCTGCTTAATCCAAATTTCCTTTTACTTTTGGCAGATGCCAATTAAACTTCATTGCAGTTAATCTAGTACCAGTAGCAATAACAATGCCGACAATTGTTGCGACGTATAATTCTGCTCCAGTATACAGCAGAAAATAAAATACAAAAATTCCAACAAAACTTGCAGTGACATACAGCTCTTTTACAAATACAATAGGAACCTGATTCACAAATACATCTCGCAGAATTCCTCCACCTACCGCGGTAAGCACTCCGGCAAATACGATTGCCAAAAAATTTAATCCAAACAGATTGTAAGCAAATGTTCCACCAATTATTGTAAATATTCCAAGACCAAATGCGTCAAATTTCAAAAATAGATTCCAATGTTTTTTTAATTTAGAGTATAGAAAAAAGATGCAGACACCAGATGCAACTGTAATTATCACATATGTAGGATCAGAAATGGAATTTGGGAATTTTCCCATCACTACATCCCTAATGGTTCCTCCAGCAACCCCAGTAATTGTTGCAAGTAAAATTATTCCCACAAAGTCTGATTTGTGCTCTATTGCCTTGAAGGCACCAGTTACTGCAAAAGCCATGGTTCCAAATAGATCTAAAATGTAAATGAAAACTTCGGAGGGAATTGAAAAATCAACCAATCATAATCAAAGCGCATCACGGGCTAATTAAGAATGATGAAAAAAGTTTAAAATTAAATTGGAAAAACGAGAATTTTTCTAGCCAAATAGTGAGGATAAACCTTCCATGGCAGCTTCTTCTGTTTTGCCTTCGTCTTTTGGTTTTTCTTCTTTCTTCTCTTCACCTGCTGCCTCTGCTGCTGCTGGAGCTGCTGCAACTGCTACTGGGGCTGCTTTGATTGCATCTTCAATATTGATATCAGCAAGTGCTGCTACCAATGCCTTTACTTGTGCATCGTTAACGTCAGCGCCAGATGCTTTTACAACTGAGCTGATGTTGGCCTCATTGACTTCTTTTTGTAGCTTGTGAAGTAGTAAAGCAGCATAAACATATTCCATTGTATCAAAAATCTTTTCTGAGCATAATATAAAACTATGGAGAAATGACGCCTGAACCTAGTTTAGTATTTTGAGACTTCGGCAAATCGAGTAAAGTGTTCTTTTGAGTTTTTTATCTACTAGGGAATCCATTTTTTGCCTCAGGACTCTTTTTGCCTGATCTCTCTCTGCACCATCTGGCAGTGAGAGGACATTGTTTACCAATTCAGGAATGGACTCTCTAATCCAACCATCAAGCATAGAATAGACCTTGGGAGGTATCAAATCGCATCTGTCTTGATCTAAATCCAAAATTTCTGCGTAATTTTCATGCTCTACCCGATATACTAAAGCCAAAACGACATTGTCAGGAGTTGGGCGTTGCAAAATTTCTTTGGATCTTTCCCCTGCCTTTCCTTGAGAAATTTTATTTTTCAAGCCAACAGGATTAACAATTACTCCGTTGACTCCTAACTTTCTACCTTCAATTCCTGTAACGACTCCAAAGATAAAGTCCTGATACTCTCCATTTTTTTTAGTGGAAAATACATGCATTCCTTCTTTTAGTTTAGGTTTTCTACCAAACACGATTAGATTGGAATTTGTATTGTATTTAATGTATTATTTGTGAGATTTCATCAAAATATGACCTTGTTTTTTGTTTGTAACGGGGGTAAAGGAAAACAAAGATTCTAGAGTAAATTTACCCCATTCTTGTTTTCCTATTTTCTGTCCAAGGGTTGACAGCTCCTCGCTACCTATAGGACGTATAGTTAAATTGCGATTATCTTTGATAAAATCCAACATTTTTGATGAATTTCTCAAAGTCTAGGTTGTTTTGACTATCACTGAATGCTATTGCTTTGATTTCCATAGATTCTATTTGTCTGTAAGAGACATAACAAACAAGACGTATTTTGAAAAGACATCTCCTGAGCACCCACAAAATACTCATCGCTAATTCTTAATATCGGAAAATAGCAGGCTCAACGTTGGATAAAAAAGAGATTCTAAAAGAGTTTTCCTCTGATCCTGACAGATACTATAAGGTAGAATTGTTTGAGCAGCAAGGATTTGTAAGAAAATCATGCTCAAAATGTGGCCGATTCTTTTGGACTCTTAATGCCGACCGAAATCTATGTCCTGATGATGGGCTAGACACATATTCTTTCATTGGAGAGCCTCCAACTTCAAAGAGATTTGATTATACACAATCCTGGAAACAGGTAGAGGAGTTTTTTGTAAAAAACAATCACACATCTGTTTCAAGATACCCTGTTGTTTGTAGATGGCGAGATGACTTGTACTTTACAATTGCATCAGTTGTTGACTTTCAAAGAGTAATGGGCTCAAAAGTTGTTTTTGAATTTCCTGCAAACCCACTCGTCGTACCACAGACATGTCTTCGTTTCAAAGATTTAGAAAATGTTGGTGTAACTGGTAGACATTTTTCGAGTTTCTGTATGATTGGCCAGCACTCAATACCAAATTCTGAAGGATATTGGAAAGATCAATGTGTTGATTTGGATTACAGATTATTGACTGATCAGTTTGGAATCAAAAAAGACGAGGTTGTCTTTGTTGAGGATGTATGGGCAGGTGGCGGTTCATTTGGTCCTTCATTAGAATATTTTGTCAGAGGGTTAGAGCTTGGAAATGCAGTGTTTACTGAATTCCAAGGAGAGTTAGGACAACACACAACATTAGATCAGCGAGTAATCGACATGGGTGCAGGTCTTGAAAGATTTGCATGGATTACTATGGGGACACCTACTGCGTATGATTGTTGTTTTGGGCCAATTAATGAAAAACT
>JACEMX010000062.1 GCA_013867335.1 Candidatus Nitrosomaritimum aestuariumsis | reverse complement strand
GAACCACAAAATTGTGCTCGTTGAGCATCAGGAAAATTATCTGCAGGAGTCCCAGTAATTGTTGTTTCAGTATCAATTGGAGTCATTAATCCAGGGAGTGAAATCATAACAGTAGATGTTAACAAAATAAAACCAAAAAATGCGGCTACAATTATCCCTTTTTTCTTCACAAGTGGAAATTTACCAAGCCTCGTTATATCTTATTCCAAAAATCAAAGGAGTTTCAATTCACCAGTAACTTTGTCGATTAAATTTTCTGGGGCAGGGCCAATTGAAATGCACGTTGTTGTTCCAGGTGCTAGTTGAGTATGTCCTGCATCAGAGACTTCAGACCATGGAAGATTAAGATCAATTGCATGTTTTTTTACTTCTTGAAGTTCTTTTATTCCAGAAACTTTGACTACGACCTTTTCTTGGCCTGCCCACCATTGTTCAAACCATTCAGGATGAGATTTCCTGACGTGTTCTGCTCCCAAGACACAAGCATGTCCAACCTGGGCAGCAATCTTACCTTTACCCATACCAAGATCAGTCCTTACTGCAATAACCTGTTTTACCTCGCCCATACAGATATCAAAAAATAGCATAATGAAAAACTTTTGAATTAAATAATTGACAAAGGAACAAAATCTATGTACTTTGATGCAGTAGTCGCAGGAGGAAGTGTTGCCGGATTATTGTGTGCAAGAGAAATTGCAAGTAGTGGCAATAGTGTTTTAGTGATAGAAGAGGACTATGAAATAGGAACTCCAGAGCATTGTGGAGGTTTAGTCAGCACCAGAGGATTAGAAAGATTAGGAATAATTCCGTTTGGTAAAACTTTTGATCATATAATAAAATCAGCTATCATCCATGCGCCAAATGGGAGTAGTTTTTCTATCGATTCAAAGAAACAAAAGGTTGCAGAAATTAGCAGACGGGAATTAGATAAACAGATTGCTCACCAAGCTCAGAAAAATGGTGCAGTCATCAAGGTAAAAACAAGTTTTCAAGAATTAACAGAAGAGGGAGTTAGAACAAATGATGGTGAAATCAAATGTAAAATTTTTGTGGATGCAAGGGGAATTTCATCTCTTATCCATAAAGATAGAGAAGGAATTTTGTCATCTGCTCAATACGAAATTTATGCAGATTGGATAAAAAAAGGACAGGTCGAAGTATTTTTTGATCAAGAAAAATATCCCGGGTTTTTTGCATGGATAATCCCATCTGGAGAAGGAAAAGGAAAGATAGGAGTTGCAGGAAAGGGAATCAAAGTCACAGAGGTTCTTGAAGAATTTTTAGAAGAGAGGGGAAACTATTCAACAATTAGAAAAATATTTGCACCGATTTGGATAAAGGGACCCATAAAGAAATTCGTTGAAACAAAAACAGTGATAGTAGGTGATGCAGCAGGTCAAGCAAAGCCTACCACATCAGGTGGAATTTACACTTCAGGTATGGGAGGAATACTTGCAGGTAAGGCTATTTCCAAATTCCTAAAATCAAACAATGAATCCGATTTGGAAGAATATCAAAAGACATGGACCAAACAATTTGGAGAAGAATTTGAAAAACAGTTATGGGCAAGAAAGATTCTCGAGAGAGTAGATAACAACACAATAAACAAATTGTTTGAGTTAGTCACTCCAGAAATAATAAAAGAAATTTCAGAAAAAGATGATTTTGACTTTCATGCAGGCTCTATTGTAAAATTGTTAGGAGTAAAAGGATCTGTGAAAACAGCTCAAGCCCTGATTGGTTCTGAATTAAAAAAATTATTGAGATAAAATCGCCCACAAATTGTAAGCAAGGTATAAATGATGTTTGCAGAAAATCGTGGTATGTCATCCACAATATCATTACCAACATGCAGTTGTTGTCACAGACACATCATGCCTAATGATAAATGTGTAAAATTCAATTGCCCAAATTGTGGCACTGATCTAATTTGGAGATGTGAAAGTTGTAGAGAAGCAGCAAGAAATTATACTTGTTCATCATGCAACTTCCAGGGGCCTTAGAAATTGGCAGAATTATTACTTGTAACCAAAGTCCTCCCATTAGGACCAGAAGTAGATTTAGACAAATTAGCCGAATCTATCAAAGGGGCACTAAAAGAAGGACAGAAAATGAAAAGACATGCAAAGGAGCCATTGGCTTTTGGAATGTTCTTCATCAAAGCAGAATTTATCGTAAATGATGCAGAAGGACAAATGGATGCCCTAGAAGAAGCAGTGAAATCTGTCGAAGGTGTCAGTGAATTTGAAGTAATCAACATGAGTAGAATGTCTGTTGACATGAAATAGGTGAGTTTTTGGCACGCAAAGAAGAACCTTTGCAAATGAGAATCGGAGAAGCAAAACAACGAGACGTAGGCAAGAAACGAGCTAGAATCGGACCCGAAGCAATGGATTATCTCAAAGTCACACCAGGAGATATTGTCGATGTTATGGGTTCAAGATCAAGTTGTGCAGTAGTTTGGCCAGTTGATGAGGATGAAAAATTTCCCGACATTATTAGAATAGATGGCCAAACACGAAAAAATATCGGAGCATCATTAAATGATATAGTAAAAGTAAAAAAAGTTAGTACAAAAATTGCAAAATCAGTTGCACTTACACCTCTTAATGATACTGTTACAGTCGATAAAGAATTTACAGACTTTGTAAAGAATCGATTGAAGGGATTACCCATTTCACATGGAGATGAAATATCGGTAATGATTTTGGGAAATTCAATGGATTTTAAAATTACCAAGACATCCCCAAAACACGTAGTAAAGATTGACCGTTCCACTACTCTTACAATATCAACAGAGCCATCAGTAGATAGAAAGCTAAGAGTGACCTACGAGGAAGTTGGAGGTTTAGGTCTAGAGGTAAAAGCCATGAGAGAAATAGTGGAGTTACCCCTTAAGCATCCAGAATTATTTGCTAGACTAGGAGTTGAACCACATAGTGGAATTTTGCTTTATGGTCCACCAGGTTGTGGAAAGACACTGATTGCAAAGGTTCTAGCAAGCGAATCTGAGGCAAATATGTTTTTGATCAATGGACCAGAAATTATGAACAAGTATTATGGAGAAACTGAAGCCAAGCTCAGAGATATGTTCAAGGAAGCCAAAGACAATTCTCCAAGTATTGTTTTCATTGATGAGATAGATGCTATTGCACCTAAACGAGAGGAGGCTTACGGAGACGTTGAAAAAAGAGTCGTAGCTCAATTGTTGGCATTAATGGATGGACTAAATGATCGAGGAAATGTGATTGTACTTGGTGCCACAAATAGACCTGATAGTATAGACCCTGCTTTAAGAAGACCAGGTAGATTTGACAGAGAATTTGAAATTTCAGTACCAAATGAAGATGGAAGATTAGAGATCCTCCTCATTCATACAAGAGGAATGCCAGTAGCCGAAGAAATTGATCTTAAAGATTTGGCAGCAGAGCTTCATGGTTACACTGGTGCAGACATAAAATCTCTATGCAGAGAAGCTGCCATGAAAGCAATTAGAAGATATCTTCCTGAAATAGACCTGGAAACTGAAAAGATATCATCTGAAGTTTTACAATCAATGCAAATCAAGCTTATTGATTTCTATGATGCAATGCACGAAGTAGTTCCAACCGCAATGAGAGAATTTTACGTTGAAAGATCCAAAGTTTGGTGGAAAGATGTAGGAGGATTAGACGATGTCAAAGAAGCATTAACAGATAATTTGATTTCTGCCATGAAGGAGCCAACTAAATTTACAAAAATGGGAATTAAACCCCCCAAAGGAGCTTTGATTTATGGACCTCCGGGTTGCGGAAAGACCATGATTGCAAGAGCACTTGCAACTGAAAGCGGAGCCAATATGATTTTAGTGAAAGGACCCGAACTATTATCAAAATGGGTAGGAGAATCTGAAAAAGGAATAAGGGAAATATTCCGAAAGGCAAAAGCATCATCTCCTTGCGTAGTAATTTTTGACGAGTTAGACTCCCTTGTTCGTTCAAAGTCAGGAGAAGGAGGAGTAAGTGAAACTGTTCTTAGTCAATTATTAACAGAAATAGAAGAAGGAATATCATCACGGGTAGTAGTAGTCGGCATAACTAACAGGCCAGATGTTTTGGATAATTCTCTATTGAGAACAGGAAGGCTGGATTTAGTCTTATATGTTCCACCGCCAGATGAAAAAGGTAGGTTAGAAATTATCAAAATTTTAACTGAAAAAATGCCGTTAGATAAAGATGTGAAATTACAAGAGATTGCCGTAGCTACTCAAAATTATTCGGGTGCAGATTTGGCAGCATTGTGTAGAGAGGCTGCAATTCAAGCAATGAGAAACGGTACTGAAAAAATTACAAGTAAAGACTTTGCAAATAGTTTGAAACAAGTAAGGCCATCAATTACAAAAGAAGTTGACCAATGGTACAACACAGTAAGAGAAAGTATATCTAACGTTGTCCCTAAATCAAGAGATAAATCATTTTACGGTTAATCATGGCAATTCCAATAAGAAACACAGTATATGACAAAGTGAAAGAAGCAGGATCATTGACAGACTCGGAGCTATTCAAAGCTCTTGCAAAAGACGGGTATGCCATGACTGAGGACAAATTCAATAAACTACTTTTAGATTTAGAAATTCTGGGTTTAATCAATGTCGCATGGATTACAAAAGATACAAGACGAATTGAAGTGGTAGTCGTCAAAGAAGAGATAGATGAAGTAGAAGAACAAAATAAGGAAGTAATGGAAAAAGACTACGAAGCCAGTTTCCCTGGTTTTGAAAAATAATTAATTTCTAAAATAGTGGAATGTGAAACGCAGCATCTAATGCGACTGCAACAAAAATTATTGTAAGATAGGGCGCTGTAACCTTGTATGCTTTCCATGCAAATTCAGATGTAGGATTTTTTGTAAGTTTGTAATGATACGCCAACATAAGACCACCTGATGCAGCAGCAATTATTGTGTAAACAAGACCCATCCCAAAAGCAGAAATCATCAGAGAGTAAGGGAGAAGAATCAAGGTATTAGCTAAAATGTATTTTGATGTTTTTTGCATTCCAATTACTACTGGGAGCATTGGCACTTCTGCTTGAGCATATTCATCTTTAATTTTCATAGCCAAACACCAAAAGTGAGAAGGAGTCCAAACAAATACCAAGAATCCGATTAGAAATCCTAACAAATCCATAGAACCAGTGGCAGCTGACCATCCTGCCCAAGCTGCTGCACTTCCAGCGATACCCCCAATTACAATGTTAGAGGAATTTAGTCTCTTTAACCAAGCAGTGTAGATTATGACATACGAGAAAATACCCAAAGCGATAAAGAATGCTGAAACAGCATTTAGCATAAAATATCCATAAATTACTGAAATACAGCTTACAGCCAATCCATAAATCAAAACCTGTGATGCAGGGATTCTTCCAGAAGGAATTGGTCTTTGGCTTGTTCTTTTCATTTTTGGATCAATATCTCTATCATAGTAGTGATTAAGAGCACTGGATCCTGCAGAGGCAAGAGAACCTGCAATAATAATATGGACTAGTCCAAGATTATCCAATTCTGGTCCCACTAGTTTGCTAGCTGCATACATGGAGGTAACTGCAGTAATTACTAAAAGTACGATAATTCGTGGCTTAGATACCTCTACTATTTCCTTAAAACCCAATCTCACTCTTTCATCTTTAGTAGCCATTTAATTTATTCGACTTTAATGATCTGTGGAATTTCAAAAGGAATAAGTATATCACCGCGACCAGCTAGCATGAATGAGTAACTGGGACCTCATGATGCCAGGCATGGGACTGACAGCCATAGGTTTGGCAGGTGTAGTTATTTCCTATGCAGGCCTTGCGCATACGTTCATTGACGGAATGCACGCATTAACAGGTCTTACCATGTTTATAGGATTGATTTTTCTTGCCACAGGAATTCTTGATGGAGGGGTTTCTACCAGTAACAGGGCAAAAGCAACGACCCTAGTAGTAATTTCAATTGCCCTAGGATTTGGAATGTTTTCCTTTACAATGAATACTATCGAATCTACAAACATCTTTGCAGGTATCTTGGTAGCCATTGCATTTCCGGCAATAATTATCGCTTATGTTGCAGCCAAAATGCCAACCCGACTCAAACCTATTGGAGCTATCATCACACTGGCGTCCATCACAGGTATTGTTTCATTTGTAGCATTTGGTTTTGTTAGTCCAGATACATACATCATAGCAGAAGAAATTGTGGAAGAGGAAGAAATTGAAGCAGAACTAGCAGGTCCAATATATCCAATTACAATATTAAAAAATTCAGCAGTACAAGGTAACCCAGATTATGAACCTGATGTTGCATATGTTCCGCATGGTTATGTTGTGGAATGGATAAATGAAGATAGCTTTGCACATACTGTAACAAGTTCTGATGATGTTGGAGAAACATTTGATTCAGGAATGATAAACGAAGGAGAAAAATATCAACTTGACACTAATGAATTAGAACTTGGAGAGTACGAATACTTCTGTATTGTTCACCCATGGATGGTTTCAAAATTAATTATTGAAGAAGCAAAAGAACCAGTTACTGTGTCAATTCCAGATGGAGCAGGAGTTCAA
>JACEMX010000102.1 GCA_013867335.1 Candidatus Nitrosomaritimum aestuariumsis | reverse complement strand
TCTCTGACACGACTCACATTTTTCCATTAAACCAAATTCATTCCTGTACTTCCCTTTCCCATCACACCTCAGACAAGTCACTGTATTCTAATTCGGTTAACTGAGAATTAAGTTTTCAAGAATATGGTCAAAAACCACTTTTTGGTTGAGGCTTGATTACTCTTCTGAGTATTTCCTTCCTTTTCTTTTACTCCAAAAATAATTTGATACTATTGCAATACCAATCATAATCATTATGGAAATGAATATGAAATTGTAGTTAGTTCCAGAGGGCCACTCTAAAAAATCTTCAATATTTTGTTCCTGTGCAAAGACCATGTCATTAGAATCTATAACAAACACAATTACAACTATCAACATTTTCAAAATATAAAAATTCAATTATTTTGTTTATTTACATAAAGAAAATAAGGATATGGTTAATTTTCTAGAAAAATTATGAGATGTTTTTTACCGAAATAATTTTTGTTATTGTACTTCCACCATAGTTTCGGTACGGTCTACTCCACTGATTCTTTGAATCTGTGTGGTTATGTCTTTTATTTCTGCTAATTCGTTAACATCTATTATTGCAACTGCGTCAAATTGGCCACTTGTGGGAAATGAATCTTTTACCGCTGTTACTTTACGTAAACGTGCAGCTATCAATTTTTTTGGAGATTTTACCAGTATTATTGCTCTTACCATCCCAAATCAACCTCCACTTCAATGAGAGTCTCAGTGGTCACAATATCTTTAATTTTTTTAAGGTCAATTACCATTTGATTTATCTCATCAATATTTCCATTCAAAATAGTGCTAATGTCTGCTCTTCCTGTTACAATCATAACCTCTTTGATTACCTTTCTTTTTTTCTTTAAAATTTCAACTACTGCATCTACCTTACCGGGTTTTACTGTGATTAGGCATAATGCTCTCATGTATAAAATACAACATAGAATCGGATAAAGATTACTCAATCAGATGCTTCTTGAGATCTAGCTTCTTCCAAATATGCTCTTCTTTCTTCATTAATTTTTTCTTGATCAATTGTAAGATCATCATCAATTATTGCAATACCATCTCCAAAATCCTCTGACTGTTGTTTTTTGGCCTTGGATTTTGCTTTTGTTTTAGCTTTAGATTTTGTAGCTTTAGTCGTTTTCTTCGTGGTTTTTTTTGCAGTCTTTTTTTCTGCCATTAAAGTCGAAAATCAAGAGGTGGCCTTGTTTATAAAAATTATGAAGAAGTGTTATTTGAACAGAAAAAGTGCCAGGGGCGAGATTTGAACGCGCGACAGCCCGGTCTTCAGCCGAGTGCTCTCCCAGGCTGAGCTACCCTGGCACATTAAAAATTCTTTTAGATGCAAAATTAAAGTTTGTCTTTTTAGGGTTTCCAGATAATGTCTTGCTTTCCTTTTCTCTTGTTGATTACTCGACCTAGAACAAACAATAGATCGGATAAACGATTAATGTACTTTAAACAGTCCTCATTGATTTTTTCATTTTCCTTTAAAGAAACTATGTGAATTTCTGCTCTTCTAACGACTGTTCTTGTATAGTGAATCTGAGAGGCCGCAATATCCCCTCCTGGTAAAATAAAGTTGGTTAATGGAGATAATTCCTTTTCAAATTGATCAATTGCTTGTTCAATACTATCTGTCATAGATGCTGAAACTCTATTTTCTGTTTGATCAAGATTAGAATTTGAAAGGTCTGCACCTGCAATAAACAACTCATTTTGGATTTTATGGAGAATGTTTGTAATGTCGGAATCTAAATCATATGATAAAACGATGCCTAATGATGCATTTGCCTCGTCAATTGTTCCATATGCAATTATTCTGGGATGGGTCTTCGATATGCGAATATCTCCTTGCAATCCCGTTGTTCCATCATCTCCAGTTTTAGTGTATATTTTCAATAGTATTCCAATACTGAATTAATTATTATGTTGTTCGAATGACTTTAACTAGAAAAACTGATTAATCATGTGTAAAAGGAATAATCTATCTTGCTTTTAGATTTTTTAAAAACATCTGCAAATCTAAAGAATATTCCAAGACAAGGCTGGATTGATAAGCTTGAAATATCTAATCCAGAATCCGTTGCAGATCATACTTTTTCAATGGCAATTATTGGAATGATTTTATCGGACTCAAAAAATTACAACACAGAAAAAATTCTAAAAATGATTCTTTTACATGATTTAGCAGAATCCATTACAGGGGATATTACTCCAGAACAAAAATCTGGAGTTGATAAAAAAAGATTAGAGGAAAAAACTATGAAGGAAATTTTATCTAATCTTCCCAAAGAAATTCAAAGTCAATATCTCAAAATTTGGGATGAATACCAAGATAACCAAACAAATGATGCTAATTTTGTTCATCAAATAGATAAATTTGAAATGGCATTACAATCTAAAATTTATGAAAAACAAACAAATCCCAAAAAAACTAAAGTTTTTTTTGAATCTGCCAGAAAGGAAATCCGTGATGAGAGTTTGGTAAAAATGTTGGAAAAATTATGTGAGTGATGAATTGAAATATGTCTGAGAATTCAAAAGATGAATTAATTGAAGCTCAAAAACAAGTCATCGGAATACTGTTTGAGGTGATTAAGCGCCTTCAAGCAAATAATGATTTGGATGAAGAGTATTTTCAAATAGTTTCTGAGGATAAAAAAACCACACAAAATCAAAAAAGATTAGAGTCGATCCTAGATGAGAGAAAAGAAAATGCCAAAATTGTTGGAAGATTATTAGCTAAACTAGAAGACTAATCTCCACAACCACAATCATCATCAGAAATTATGTTAAGCTTTAGGGTTTGTTGGAATTTGTTTTGGACATAATGTGCCAAATTAACAACTCTTACACGTGAGTTTTTATCTTGCCAACTACCTTCATTTTCAAACCATGACTCTATATCATCCAAATCATATCTTTCTCCACTTTCAATCATCCCTCTAAAAATTGTCTTTATTTCTTCAATTTCTGATTCTTTCAAATTATTTTTATCTTCTACCAAAGTAGTAATTTCGTTTAATTTTATAATTACGTTATTGGTTAATGGCATGATTATTCTTAAGAAAAAATCATTTATCTAAACTTATTCATGTGGTTCAACATTTCTAGTTTTATTTTTCAATGTATTACTTTGCTATTGTTTTTATATTAATCCAAATCTTTTATTTTTGTGCAATATTTTCAGGCGTTAAAACTAGGTCAAAAAAGAGTAGAATCATCTAGAGAATACTTGAATAAGATTGCAAATGGAAAAGCAATGCCTGCATTGGCTTTAAGAGACAATAAAACAAACGTGTGGGAACCCGTTGGAGAGGAAAATCTTTATGCGTTTGTTGATGAATCTGCAGGATTTGTTTTAACTGATAATAGCGGATACATTTTAGCTCTTGTTGATAAAAATGGAACATCAAAATCCATTGTACAAGGAGTTACCAAAGAACAAAAAGAAAATTTTGAATCCATGTTCAAAGCAGATAGCATATCTGAATACAAAGGCAAAGTAATTTTGCCAGTATAGATAAATTTACAAATTTTGTGCTTAAAATTGCCCCCAAACCTTTTTGAGGGAATGCCTTTGCATTTACATTATGAAAAAACACTCTCAAGAAGTTGAGGTAAGTGGACACCTAATAGACTCGATGGTTTTAACAAAAATTTTTGATAAAATCATGAATCGCGGTGGGGAATTTGAAATCTTAGAATTAACTGTAGGGAAGAAGAAAAAGGATTCTAGTCATGCTAAGCTCCTAATAATTGGAAAAAATGCCAAGCACCTAGAGGAAATTACTGATGACATTCACCGTGAAGGTGCAATTCCTCTTAATGAAAAACAAGTCAAACTAAAAAAAGCAGTAAAAGACATGGTTCTTCCTGATAATTTTTACAGCACCACAAATAATGACACTTGGATTTTTCATAATAATTTGTGGATTTATGTGGAAAATCAGATGATGGACAAATGTGTTGTAGTTAAGAAAAACAGGGCATTTTGTGTTCCAATTAGAGATGTAAAAAAAGGTGATCTAATAGTAGTAGATGAAATTGGAGTTAAAGTCGCACCTCCCCAACGTCCAAGGGATGCTGCAAACATCTTTGCATTTATGGGTAGTAGTAGTTCTAGTGAAAGGCCTACACAACACATTGCAAAAAAAGTCGCACAAGACATTATTCAAACTAAGAAAAAAGGAGGGAAAATTGTAATTGTTGGCGGTCCTGCAATTGTTCATACAGGTGCCGCAAATGCAGTCGCAGATTTGATAAAAAAAGGATACATCAATGGAGTTCTTGCTGGAAATGCACTGGCTGTTCATGATATAGAATATGCTACTCTTGGAACCTCATTAGGAATGTATGTTCATGATGCCACATTGGCAAAGAGAGGTCATCGAAATCACATGGATACGATAAATGCCGTTTTTAAAGCTGGTTCAATTTCTAAAATGGTACAGCAAAAAAAACTCAAGAGTGGAATATTTTATGAATGTGTAAAAAACAAAGTTCCATTTGTTTTAGCAAGCTCCATTAGAGATGATGGGCCTTTACCCGATGTTATAACTGATGTTGCAGAGGCACAAAGAGAATACAAAAAAATTCTCAAAGATGCAAGCATGGTAATTATGATTTCCACTATGCTCCACTCAATTGCAACAGGAAATATGCTTCCTGCAGGCGTTAAGGTGATTGTTGTGGACATCAATCAACCAACTGTTACTAAACTAATGGATAGAGGAACTTGGCAAGCACTTGGAATCGTATCTGATGTTGGTGCCTTTTTGCCTCTTGTAGCCCAAGAGATTAAGAAATTAAAATGATCAACTAATAGTTTGTAATCTTGGATGTAAAACCTGATATCCGTTTTCATTGAATCTAATTGGGTAAATTTGTTCACTATGTTTTGTACCTCGCATTTTTATCACCTGTATTGATCTTTCCATGGTGTTTGTTTTTTGTATGTGGTTTAAAATCACAATTCCTGATGCTGCATACCATTCTGGAGGGGTTCTAGAGTCTAGATTCTCTGAAATGAAAATTGATGTACATTTTTGTTCATCTAAAGAGTGCATCATTTTTTGTATTCCTTGACGAGTGTTAAACTGATTTCCATATTGCATGCTTAATACGGAAAGAGAATCTACAACTAGTCTTTTTGCCCGAATTTTTTTTATTCCTTGTAAGATTAATTGAGTGAGATGTGTAAATGGGAATGGTTCTGTTTCATAAAGCAAATCCCCCGAATCATAGACTTCATCATTCATTCTAAATGGTCTGGCATCAATTATCATGATTTTTTCTTCATCAATTAATTTGGCAATATTCCAACCATAACTTTCAAAATCATTAACTAATTCCTGTGGACTTTGGGATAGCGTCACAAATATCCCTGGTTCTTCAAAGTCTAAAGCACCATTATACAAAAACTGCATTCCAAATGTGGATTTTCCACTTCCAGATTCTCCTGACAAAACAATCGTCTTTCCTTCCTTTAGTCCTCCATCAACAATCAAATCAAAACCAGGTATACCAGTTCGAATTTTTAATTCTGAGTTATTCACACTAAAAAGCAGATAATTTTCTATATAAAGAAGAGTGAGTTTATCAAATATACACATTTAGAAAATATACTATTTTCCTCCTAAAGAGGAATTGATTTTGATTTAGACCACAGCAAATCAAATAATAATTTTTTAGAATAAATCATTGCACTTGAATTGGTCCACATAGCCGAAATATTCTCTTTCCCTGATTCAGAATTTTTCATAAAGAACAATACCTCTTCATTGTCTTTAACAACAAAACATATGTTTCCATCCGTGGTAGATGGAATCTTTTTTACGTTAGTTCTATCAATTTCGTCAAAAACATATAATGTTCTTGATGAAGAGTTTGTTAGAATTTTTAAATCAATTTCAGATTTATCGAGAGGTTCCAAAAAGTTTGCATGGTAGAACTTCAAAAAGTCTTTTTCATTTCCAATTATTTGGAATTCCTTTTTGCTGTTAATTATCATGTCATTGATTTTACCGTAAATTTGATTTTCACCTTGAAGCATTTGGAATTTATCTTCTTTTACAACATCGGGCTCATTATGGAAGTTTGGAATAGTGTCCCAAAGTTTAGTTAATTCTTCTTCTTGTTTTTCTAGTTTTTTTATTCTTTCTTTTTCGGTATTAACCATGGATTTTAGAGCGTTTGTCAAAGGTAGAGCTGAGAATTTAATTGGGTGTTGGAAGGTTGCTGAAACAATCCCTTTGTTTTGCAGAGTTGTAAGAAGATGATATGTTTCTGTTCTTGGTAGTTTTAATGCTCTGCACACTTCTGGTGCAGTTTTAGAGCCATACTTTCCCAAAAATATGTAGACTTTACATTGATTAGCAGTTAATCCAAATTTAGAGAACTGATCTTGTAATTGATCAATGGATTGTTTATGCTCATATGAACTTGAATCTGGATCATTTTCAAATATTGTGGTTTGATTATTTTCTGTCAATTTTTCTCTCTCCGAGGACAGTCCAACAAAATGCTTTGATTTAGAGGGATCAGGTCAATAACCCTTGATCGAGTTGATCGTATTGTTGATCTTTTCG
>JACEMX010000052.1 GCA_013867335.1 Candidatus Nitrosomaritimum aestuariumsis | reverse complement strand
CTCGCCGTAAGCGCAAGGTTTCCTACGCAACGTTCATCGGCGTAGGGTGAGTCGGCCCCTAAGGCGAGGCAGAGATGCGTAGCTGATGGGAAACAGGTCAATATTCCTGTACCGATGTGTAGTGCGATGTGGGGACGGAGAAGGTTAGCTCGGCCGGGTGTTGGATGTCCCGGTTCAAGCCTGTAGTCGTGCCTGGTAGGCAAATCCGCCGGGCTTAGATGAGGGGTGATAACGAGGAGGCTTGCTTCCGAAGTGAGTGATACCCTGCTTCCAGGAAAAGCCACTAAGCTTCAGCTACACACGACCGTACCGCAAACCGACACTGGTGCGCGAGATGAGTATTCTAAGGCGCTTGAGAGAACTCTGGAGAAGGAACTCGGCAAATTGACACCGTAACTTCGGAAGAAGGTGTGCCTTTAGTAGGTGAAGTCGTACAGATGGAGCCCAATGAGGCCGCAGAGAATCGGTGGCTGCGACTGTTTACTAAAAACACAGCACTCTGCAAAGACGAAAGTCGACGTATAGGGTGTGACGCCTGCCCGGTGCTGGAAGATTAA
>JACEMX010000069.1 GCA_013867335.1 Candidatus Nitrosomaritimum aestuariumsis | reverse complement strand
ATCTTTATGCAAAATACGGGTTAAAGCCAAGAGTTGTTGGTGTTTTTGATAGTAAAGGAAGCGCAGTGGATTCTTCCGGACTTGATCTGGAAAAACTTGTTGAAACCAAAAAGAATCATGGTAGTGTAAAAAATTATTCGTCCACAAAAAACAAAATGTCGGGAATAGATATGATTAAGAATTTAGAAGCAGATGTTTTAATTGAAACTACTGCAAGTAATTACAAAGATGCCGAACCTGGCATGACACACATCACAACGGCCATGAAAAAGGGAATGCATGTAATTTCAGTCAACAAGGGCCCATTGGCTCTTGCTTTTCCATCCTTGTTAGAACTTGCAACATACAATCAAGTATTGCTAAAATTTAGTGGAACTGTTGGTGGAGGAACACCAATTTTAGATTATGCAAAAGACAGTCTACGTGGTGAGCGCATAACATCTTTTGCTGGAATTCTTAATGGAACTACAAACTATATTTTGACCAATATGGCAAATGGGCTAACCTTTGAATCCGCCTTAAAAGATGCCAAAGATAAAGGGTATGTTGAGGCCGACGA
>JACEMX010000120.1 GCA_013867335.1 Candidatus Nitrosomaritimum aestuariumsis | reverse complement strand
TGCGCATTTTCATCGTTTTTCTATAGTTAAACTAAAGAAAATTACACAAATTGATAACAATTTGTCAACGAAATTTTATTTTTTTAAAATAATATGATCGAATTTTTTATTTTATTTTTACATTTTTTCTTTTTTTAAAAATATTTTTTTGTTTTTTTGTGTTTGTGACACAATTTAGGTTTGAAAATTATGTTTTCTTGCATCAATATGTTGCAAATTTGTTTTAATTTTTTACATTTAGAAGTATTGTGTTTAAAAATTTGATCTATTTTTGATTAATTTTTTGTTTTACAATCCACGTTTTTTAATTATCGTTAACACATCTTCATCTTCTAAAATATGATTCAATCCAACACGTTGTCCACCAAACTTTACACTTTTTCCCCATACCATTCCATATCTGAATTGTTTTTTCATGTGACGATGAAGTTTGTTACACACGTCTTCCACGGAATCTCCTTCTCTTGCAATAAGCGGTTCTTTGAAATCAGTTTGCCCTCCCTTTGGTCTCATGTAAATTCTGATAAATTTCAATTTGTCATAAATTTTTTCTTTGAGCAATTCGATATTGATATCGGAATTAGCTGAAACTTCGATTACGTCAGATTTTATTTTTGTTTTCAAATCTTTGAGAAATTCTTTATCTACCAAATCTATTTTATTCAAAATAGTTAGGGATTTAGAATAACTGATATTGCCAGCAATATAGTCAGCTACCTGTTCTGAGGTCACATCTTCTCTTATGACTACCCTTGCACTAATAATTCCATAAATGTGAAGCAAATCTTTGAGGTGCTTCTCAGAAATTTTTGTGAGCTTTACCTGCTGGGCAACAGCTATTCCTCCCATTGCTGATTTTTCTATAGTTAGGTTTGGTGGAAGCGTGTTTAGTCTGATTCCTATATTTCCTAACTCATTAACTAGAACATCTTCATGGTATGGCTGAAAAACATCCAGAACAAGCAAAACCAAATCTGCACTTCGAGCAACAGATAGAATCCTTTTTCCTAAACCTTTTCCTGTTGATGCTCCTTTGATAATTCCGGGAAGATCAAGAACTTGAATCTTTGCTCCTCTATATTCCATCATGCCAGGAACAACAGTTAATGTTGTAAATTGAAAAGCACCTACAGTGGATTGCGCATCAGTTAGTTTATTCAACAAAGTAGATTTTCCAACACTTGGTAATCCGATGAACACTACAGTTGCATCACCAGACCTTCTTACATCAAAACCATCTGTCTTCGCACCACTTTTCTTTGCAACTGTATCTTCCTGTTCTCGTTTTAGTTTTGCAATCTTTGCTTTTAGTAAACCAAGGTGGTGCTCTGTAGCTTTGTTTATTTGCGTTCTTGCCATCTCGTCTTGAATGGCTTTAATTTTTTCAGGAATTCCCACTTTTATTCATCCTTTTTAAGATTCTTTTCAAATAAAATCGTATTATTCTTTCGAATCTTTGTTATTCTAGAACTTGGAATTTTTTGAAAATTTTCAGATTCCTCAATAAACTCTTGCAACTCTATTTCCCTGATTTTTTCAAAATCTCGATATGATACGTAATACAAATTAATTTCATTTGCAAATTTTGCTTTACTAAAAATCTCTTCTATAATCCCTTTCTTGGTCATTTTTCTTTTGTCTTGATCACTCCATATTAGTTGAATCAATTACGTAGCAAATATTATTCGGTATGTGGAATCCATTTCGTGAACCCTAAAACATTCGCTGTGGATATTGATGGTACAATAACCGAAAATGGAGGTGGTAGGATTCATCTTGAAGCACTTGCTGCTTTGCGTCATGTGAAGAATCTTGGTCACAATGTAATTTTTGTGACTGGAAGATCGTCAGTTGAAGGATATCTTCTATCTGTTTTTGGAGGTACCACCAAAATTGCGGTAGGTGAGAATGGCGGGTGTATCACAACTGATGCAAATGACCATATTTTGCTAGGGGATATAACAAAATGCCAAGAAGCATTTGAAATAATTCAGGGCAAGATAGACAATGTAGTTGAAAAACCTGTTTTTCCACGAATGACAGAAGTGGTTTTAGAGCGAACATTTGATCTCGATCTAGCTAGAAATCTAATGAATAAAGAGAATCTTGATGTTGTTTTGTCTGATAGTCAATATGCATTCCATATCAATTCTAGTGGAATTGATAAGGGTGCTGGATTTGAGCAAATCATGAAAAAACTTTCGATTTCTCGTGATGATGTAATAGCAATTGGTGATAGTGCAACAGATATTCCTTTATTCAAAACAGCCTTGACTAGCGTTGCATTGGGCAACTCTTCTGACGAAGTAAAGTCTCATGCAACAATGACTGTTTCAGCACATGCAGGAGATGGTGTAATTGAAGCATTAGATAAATTAGCTCCACAAATATCAGGTGTATAAGTTGACATTCAAATCGATAATTGATGAAATTGAAAACAATTTACATAAAATATTAGATATGCTTGATGTATCTGACATTCCTTTTACTGTTGAGCCTGCAAAACCTGGATTTGGAGATGTGAGCTCCAACATTGCATTTCTACTTGCAAAACATATGAAAAAAAGTCCTCAGGATATTTCCATTACTTTGTCTGAAAAATATTCCCAACTAAATAACACACTTGTTTCCAAAGTGGAATCTCATCCCTCTGGATATCTTAACTTCTTTGCAGATTGGGCAAAACTAAACCAATTAATTTTATCTGAATCAAATCTTGAAGAGTTTGGTTCTGTTGATTTAGGTGAAAACTCTACCATAGTTGTAGAACATACCAGTGTTAATCCAAACAAAGCACTTCACATTGGACATGTTAGAAACATTATCGTTGGGGATGTTATTTCTAGAATTCTCCAAAAGGCAAACTATAATGTAAATGTCTTAAACTATGTAGATGATTCTGGACTTCAAGTAGCTGATATTTTGGTTGGCTTTAAACACCTTGGATTTTCACAAGAACCTCCCGAAGGTAAGAAATTTGATCATTATTGTGGAGATGATGTTTATGTAAAGACTACTGAAAAATATGAACAAGATTCTAGTCTTGAAGAAATACGAAAAAATGTTCTCAAAGAACTTGAAGAGGGTGATTCTGAAACAGCTCAATTTGCAGACAAAATCACTGGCAAAGTCTTAGAAAATCAACTTGAAACATGCTGGAATTTAGGGGTAACTTATGACTGCTTAAACTATGAATCTCAAATCATCCGTTCTGGTTTGTGGAGTAAAATCTTTGAGAAACTCAAAGAGATGAAACTAGTAGAGTTTGAAAACGAAGGAAAAAATTCAGGATGCTGGGTTATTCGCGGCGAAGGAAAAGAAGAAGACAAGGTAATCGTCAGAAGTAATGGGACTGCCACCTATATTGCAAAAGACATTCCCTATGCTGCATGGAAGCTTGGATTGCTAGAAGACCCATTTCACTATAAAAAATATCAAAAGTCACAAACTGACACACGAATACTTTGGCAAACCACTCTGGATGATTCAGATGAACCAAAACAAAATTTTTCGGGGGAAAAGGTAATCACCGTGATTGATTCTCGTCAGGCAAGATTGCAAAAAATAATTACTACTTTGATGGCCAAATTCAAATCAAAATCTGATGCCTATGTTCACATGGGTTATGAATCGGTGACTCTAAGTCCGGATACTGCGAGGACATTGGGACTTGATACTGAGGGAAAGCAAGCCCAAATGTCAGGAAGAAAAGGTCTTTACGTTAACGCCGATTCTGTTTATGAATTACTAAAGAACAAAACAATTGAAGAGACTAGTAAACGCCATCCTGAAATGAACGAATCTGATATTCAAAGTATAGCACACCAAATATCAGTTGGAACCTTACGTTATGAAATGATAAAACAAGACCTTGATAAAATAATTGCATTTGATTTAACAAAATCTTTGAGCTTGGAAGGTGATACTGCTCCATACATACAATACACTCATGCAAGAGCTGCTCGCATAATTGAAAAATCTGGTGGTACTCCAACAATTGATGTTGATTTTTCTTTGTTACAAGATCCAAACGAATTGAATCTTGTAAAATTGATTGGTCTGTTTGACATGCAAGTAAGAGATGCTGCAAAGAATCTATCTCCAAAAGTTATTGCCAGATATTGTCATGATTTGGCAGTTGCCTTCAATTCATTTTATGAGCATGTCAAAGTTTTAGATATTGAAGACAAGAATCTTGAAAAATCCCGTCTATGCCTTGTTCAATCCTTCAAGTTGACTGTTGAACGTAGTTTAGGCCTTTTAGGAATAACTGCACCTGACAAGATGTAAAACCCAGAAAGGCTCAACTTTTCAGTCAAGTACCTTTCTGGTTGTTGGCGTGCAAACCAATGAAATAATTCAAAACCATGCCTACAAAAGTGTTCTGCCGAAATTAAAAAAGGAGATTAGTGGCTATGTCCGCATCCGCATGAACCGTGGTCATGACCGTCGGATTCTTTTGGCATACATCTGGAACATTTGTCTGAACCCATTGGGGAAAAGAAGCTAATTCCACATGATACACATTTCATATTTGCCATGAAAATTTCTATTTGTTGCCGTATATAATGAATACTGGATTATGAATTTCTATTCTAACTACTCAAGACTTGGAAAAATTCTTTGACCTCTTGTTGGGAGATAATGCTCTTCATATTTTCAGATAAGGAATTTAAAATATCTGGGTATGATTCTCCAAACAAATCTTTTAGAATATTCCGTAGATATTCTGGATTCTCAAAACAATCCTCTAATGTACAGCTGTGGTCTTTTTGCAGTAGGGCTATTACTTTGTCATACTCTTGAATTCCCAATTCTAACAACGTATTTTTTAGTGCTAGTGTAACCATGGTCTTTTTCATTTGATTTTCAGAGTCCAGAGATGGTGCACACAATTGATTAACTTTTTTGATAATTTCATCTACGTCAATTGGTTCTTTGATGATTGCTGATGGTCTTAATTTGTTTAGAGCAATTTGAGCATTAATTGTCATTTGGTTTGTGGTGATTATTACTATTGCATCCGGATTCATCTCTCTAATCTTTGTAATTCCGTAAATGCCATCATAAACTGGCATGATGACATCTAAAAATATTACATCTGGTTTTAATTTCTGGTAAAGAAAGGCCGCCTCTTGTCCATTGTATCCTTTTCCTACTATTTCGATATTGTTTCCTGAAAGAATCTCCGAAAACAAAGCAACTGTATCTTTATCATCATCAACTACAACTGCCCTTATCATAATTTGTGAAGATTTTTGTGATTATTAAAACACACGATTTTTTAGTTCTAGTAAATTCAGAGATTTTGATAGTAAATTGACTGTAATTTATGCCTAAATTTGGTGATTTTTGATATTATTCTTCTTCTGATTCTTCTCTTAATTTCTGATTTTTTTCTTTCTGATCCTTGATCTGTTCTTCTAGATTTTGCTTCTTTGAGTCAATTTCTTTTTTTAGGGATTCATATTCCTCTTTTAACTCATCCAACTCTTTTTGCATTTCTAAAAGCTGATTTTCTGATTTTTCTTTATCTATGTTGATTTGTTCAAGTAGCACTTCTCTTTCTGTTTTTGACTGCAGTAATTTTGATTGGTTTTTAATTAGATCTGCTACGAGTTCATCTTTTTCTTTGACTTTTTGTTGCTCGATTCTGATTTCTTTTTCTAAAATTTCTTTTTCTTGGTTTATTTTTTGTTCATATTCTTGTCTGTATGCGATTAATTGAGATAATTCATCATGTTGAATTTTGATTTGTTCATGATTGTGCTTTAGTTTACTGATTTTTTCTCGTTCTTGCTGAATTTCTAAATCTACTTTTGGTGTATCATCAATTAAATCAAATAAATCAGAGGTTTGTTTTGGTTCCTGGGATAACACTGCCTCTTCAATACCTTGTAATTTTTCCGGAATATCTTGAGCAGGCTGCTCTATTTTTGGCTGTTCTTCAACAGATTCGTAAAACTCTTCTCGTATTGGTTCTTGCTTTGGAATTCTAACTTTTCGTTTAATTTTTTTACCTTGTGTGTATTCATGAAATTGCTCAATTTTACTTTCTAAATAAATATCATCACTATGGTAAAGTTCTTTATTTTTTTCCAAAGTTTGCAGGATGTATCTGAGTCTACCTGGATCACCAAATTTCAAACCAATCAATCTCTTGACATCCTTTATTTTCTCATCATATTCTGTAGGTTCTTTTATTTGGATTGGAATTACCTCTGCTGAGATTTTATTTGTAAGGTAGATATGATCTGAATGGAATAATTTTTTTCCGTTCTGGAGTCTCTCTGAGATATACTGTAATCTTCCTGCATCTCCCTGTTTGTTTTCAATCAATTTTTTTATGCGTAATATGGCATCAGGAGTCGAAATTAAGGGCAATTCTTGAGTCAATCAGGCTAGAATGTCTTAAAATCCAGTTTAATATCGAAGTCAGAAAAAAGTCATTATTCGGTGTTAATTTGTTTATCAAAATTATGTCTTGAAATTTCAATTCAATTTGACTATGATGATTACTCTCAAAAATAAAGAAAAAAGGGGAGGTTTGGTTTTTCTTAGGCGTCTACGTCGAGCTGAATTGGAATCACTGTGAATGATCTTAATCCCACTCCAACACCTGTTGTGGTGGTA
>JACEMX010000089.1 GCA_013867335.1 Candidatus Nitrosomaritimum aestuariumsis | reverse complement strand
TCTGGATTCTGGGAATTCCACTGGCTTTATTGGGCTGCCCCAATTGTTGGAGGCATTATTGCTGGTGTATTGATGAATTACATCTATGTCAATAAAGCAGAAAAAGAAGCCTAGATTAATTTTTAAAAAATTTCTTATTCTTAACTAAGATCCATTGCTATCCCGCTTTCATGAGACGGTGCAAAAATGACTGAATCATGACACTTTAACAATTTCTTAACCCACCTGATTTTTTCTTCTTTTTCCATTTTTTTTATGTCATATGAACAAAGCCAAGATCCGCGAAAAGTCTGAAATCCAGCATGAGATGCAGTCTCCGCTTCAAGGAATGCATTCATTCCTTCCTTCGTTGACATATCTATATTCAACATAGCGCAAATTCTCAAGGGTTTGCTCGAAACTGAAAGAATTTTCTTAGAAAATTTACTGAAAAGGTCGGAACTAGGTTCCTTTAATTCCATATCTTTAAAAATATACAGAAGATTTTTCTTTTTGTATTTTTCAACTTCAATTCCTTTTAATTTCATCTTTTGTTCCATGTCAAATTCGTAAGGCATTGCCAAAATGCACACTTCCCCATTTTCTAAACCTCTTTTGAGATAATTAATTTGAAGGTCTATGGCTTTTTCAAAATCTTCATAGACAAGAAGTAAATGTCTATCTTTGTCCATTTTCTTGAGGTAGTTTTCACCTGATTTTTTTCCATATTCAAAAAAACTTTGACTCAATTAATTTCCCCTCTCATAAATCACAAATGGATTATCTAGTATTACAATAGCGTGACACTTTACAAATGACGTTAGAGTCTCCTGATCTGGAATTTTATTCAAGTCATAAGCACAAATTCCTATATCTCTATTTTCTGAAAAATATTCGTTAGCATATTGCTCCAACTGTAAAAATTCACTCTGTAAACCAGATTCAAACCATTTTGTTCCATCAAAGCCAATAATGACTGAAGGATGTTCATCATTTTTTGTATTACAATTAGAAATGATTTCAAAACTTTTTTTGACTGCACTATTTTTTTCTGAAAATAATTCTGAATATGTTATGTTTGGAATATTTGAAAAGAGTGGTTCTTCTGTTGAAAATGTTGCTTTTGGACCTTTTGAGTTTTCCAGAATTTCTTTTAAAATTTGATTTCGTATGTTTTTGTCACTCCACAAATAGATAATATGTTCGTGTCCAGCAAGATGTCTTATTTTGTTGTGAACCTCTTTTCTAGATAATTCATTCAAAATCTCTTCTGAGGTGCCTTCTATCTTTGTTTGACGACTTAATTCTACATTGATTTCACTAAGAATTTTTTCTCCAGCTCTTGGACCTAAAAAATCTAGGACTGATTTTTCTACTAGGGAGTAATAAGGAAATTTAAAATTTTTTGGAAGCATTTGTTTTTTTGCTTCTGTAATGAGACCATTTTGAATTGTACTTCCAAAACCAAAAAAGACTTGATCAATTACATTTGAAAATATTACTGACGTTTTATTTGAAATTGATTCATAACCCAAATCCAAAAGAACTCTCTGAATGTTTAGGGATGATATCGACAATACGGATTTGTGCGTTGTAATTATATTTAAGATTGAAAAACAGCCTCTTTCGAAAAAACCAATCGGAATCCAAATTAAGCCTAGGACGACGATTCATCTTGAGGACTCGTTGCATAGCTTGGATAGTGCGAACGCTTGCGGAGCGTTAGGTCGTCGGTTCGAATCCGATCGGGTCCGCTTTATTTTTTCTTTTTAGAAAACCCTTTCATGTCTTTGGAATTCAGAGGCTCCCCTGATTCCCACAACATTTCACAAAATTTGTTTAGGTTATTTATCATCTCTATTGAGTTTGTACACAAAGAAAAATCAAGTTCAGAGTTTTGTGACAAGTTATTTGCGTTAGTAGAATCTGACATTATCAATTGATTGTCTTTTTGGACGACCATCCTTCCATTTGATGGTAGCTTACAAACTCTTATTTCAGTTGCCTTGAATCTCTTGACAAACTCTGTCAACTCTGCGTTATTAATTTCCACTAAAAGCCTTACAATTCCTCCTTTCTTCTCACTAATTTTGATTTTTTCTGGAATTACACTATGGTACATTTTGGATATGTCCTCCAAAGTAGTTACAAGATATGTTATCCCTGAGGAATTTTCAATTAATTGGGCAATATCTGAATAGATATTAGATCTTCCCTGAACCACACGAAATGTTGGAACTGTGGTTCCGTTACTTACTTCTATGTCATTTGTTATTTTCTCAATAATTCCTTGACCTGATTTTTTAATTTTTTTTACTTCATCTTCTTTTTTTTTCAAAGCAAGGTTTAGTGCTTCTTTTGGATCTGCAGGAATGCATAATTTTGGGATGGATAGTGTGGTAGAAAGAATATTTCTGCTTACCAATTTATCCACGGTTCTATACATACGTGCTCTGTCTACATCTAGCTCCTTTGCCAATGCACTTGCAGTTATGGGTCCTGTCCTAAGTAAATTCAGATAAATTTTTACTTCTAACTCGTCTAGATCTAGAATCTCTTCTAACTCTCCTTTGAGTGCATCAACATAATCTTGAAACGCCATTTCTTACTCTTTTACCTCTTGATTATGACTAATTTTACATGAAGACATATAGTATTTCCGTAGAATTTCTTAGTACTGGGCAATAATCAAAGAACTGATAAATTCTTTAAAACTTCATGGTAAATATTTTTTGTAAGTCTGTCATTCTCATTTCTATGTGTGTTTCTGCGAGATCATATTTTTCTAGAAGTTAATCTCAATTACTGATCGAACTATCTTTAGGATCAAGAAATAACTATTATTCCATTTGCGTCAAGATACTGTATACTCTTTACAAATTCCCCGTCACTGATAGTGTCTTCGGCCCAAAATCCTGCAATGTTTTTCACCCACAATGGCATTTTTTGTAAGTTCTGAGATGTGGTCCCTGGTAGATCTGGTATGCGAATAATCTCTTCTTCAATTAGATATTGTATGCTGGATACAAACGCTTGATCTCCTATTTGTTCGGTGGCCCACCATTTTGCGTTATTTTTTACCCAATTTGGAATTTCAATTTCATTATTTGGTGAATTTTTCTGAGATTGTGAATTGTTGGAGCTTAATATTCCTGGCTTTGATTTTGCAGAAGATGAATCCATTTCTTTATTTGCTACCTGAAAAGTAAGGTTCAGGTCTCTATCCACGTGACCATTATAGCTTGCAGAAACATGGTATACTCCTCTTAGTGATTCCCTGTCAATTATCAATAACGCTTCAAAAAATCCAGTTCCGGTAGTTTTTATTTTTAAAACTTCGATAGAATCATCTGGTCTGTGAATTGTAATTATTACTGGGAGACCTCTGTAAAATTCATCTTCGGCTATTCTTCCAGAAAGTGTAATTATCTGTCTATCGTATCTATCTGCTTCAATAAATTTGTCTGAAACTGTCATCGAAGTCAATGGCGATAATGGAATAATTGGCTCCGGTGTTGGCTCCGGTGTTGGCTCCGGTGTTGGCTCCGGTGTTGGCTCCGGTGTTGGCTCCGGTGTTGGCTCCGGTGTTGGTTGTGGATTTGGGATGGTTGATCCGGAAAACGCATAAAATCCATCAGAGCCATAAATCTCTCGAACCTTTTGTACATCAATTTCTGTGATTTGTAAAAGACTAGAAATTCTAGGAATTGTTGGAATCATTGCAGAAGGAGGTGACTCATTACTTGATTGCCATTTTTTATTGATGTCATTATCGTCTGACACATAATGATCCAATCCCAACGAATGTCCGATTTCGTGAATTGCAATTGCAAAAATTGCATCATCTGATTTTAGAGTTTCATCATCATAGCAAGGAATTAGACCATTACATAATTTGGGCTGCAAATAATAAATTACAATTTTTCCTGGAGGCCAAGAAAAATATCCAGCTACAGTATCTGCTAATCCTGGTTTGTCTTTGAATTCAATTTCTATATCACAACTATCATCATTTTCCGTTGGGATTTCTTTTACATACATATCCCAAATGTCATCATTTTCAAATTCGGCATTTTTGAGACTTGTTTCCCAAGCTTGAACGGAGTTTTCTGTAAGTCTAACCCACTGTCTAGTTTTTTCATCTGAAATTTCATCAGTAGGTGTAATTACACAATAAGTACTTGGACCATCCAATCTAACATTGGTGGTTGGGAAAAATATTTCCGCATAAACTGCCTGAAAATTAGATGTAATTACCAAAATAGCAATGGTAAAAATTATTGCTTTTTTAACCATAATTTGTTTCTAAACCCATATCCCTTTCTTGATAATTAAAGTCGTTCTCCAAATTTCTACTAATGTTCCTATCAGGGATTTTTCTTGTTGTTTTTGATGAAAAAATATTCCTTTAAATTTCTAATTTTGTACTTTTTTTCATTGTACGAATCACTAAAACTTTCAATTCAAAGCCTGCAAAAGAGCAAATATGGAAAGGGAAATAAAAAAAAATTATCGGCAATAATGCATGCGCTGAATCGTGCCAATTCCATTTTTAATTTAGATAAACAAAATCAAACAAATCCAGAATCTATTAAACAGATTAGTTTTAGAAACGTTAGTTCTGAAGAACAAGTTCCAAGAATTCTTGATGAATTTATGGATGATTTTGAAAAAGAATGTTTGGAAAAAGACAATGGAAATGCAAAAAACTATTCATTATTTTCTGTAACTTCTTATAAGATAATTAGAACTCTGGATTCTGGGAAAAGGCGAGGATTGCTTTCTGCACATGCCCTAAATCGTTTAAACAAAATGTTTGTGAAACACCCTGTCAAGTATAGCAAACAAGCAATACGTGATCCTCTGGGACTAGCCTTTGTAATAACCGAACTTGCAATTGACATCGAAAAGAACCTTTCAATTCCTTATGAATTTGATCAGACAATTTTAGATCAAATGATGCCTTTGCTGCAACGATATTATGTCCAATATGATGATACAGTTAGAACAATCTTAGAAGAGTTCTCAAGCATGCCAAAATTCAAACTAGTAATCGAGATAGGGGAAAAACACAAAGAACTCATTGAGAAATTTTTAGATTACAGTATTGCACGCCTTCCACTGGAAACACGAATTAAAAAAGCAAAATCTATTCTTGAAAAAATTATTGCTGAAGAGGTTGACTCTGTAGCTTTGGGATACTATGAGAATTTGAAATTAACTTTCTCTGATGAAACTTTACGCCCTCATCTATCCAAGATAGCCAAAGAAATGCCAAAGACTAATCGACGATTTGCAAACACTATCTTAGAAGAAGTGTCTGCTCTATAGCTCTACTTGATTTGTGCCTGAATTGAGCCTAAATTAAAGGATTTTTGTTTTCATGATGTAGATTTATTCAAAAAGTTGACAAAATGGATTCCTCATTTAGATTTCTGGCATTAAGACCATTTTTTCAAAGTAGAATCTGTGATGTTTGTTCTTACAGGAGTGATGTCAATTGAGTGAGCTTGTAATTGAACATCCAATTCCTTTAATTGAGAATCTCTTGAAGGCGGGCAAAGGAGATGAGGGACGATTACTATATCTGAGAAAGGCATTAAAAAATGGAAAAGTCATCTACGAGTCTGACAAAAACTATCTATATTCAATGCAAAAAGAATACTCTGAAATTTTATTTACAGAAAATACGTCTGAAAAACAATCTCAAAACATATCGGTACCTAAAAAATTATCTAAAGAAATTAAAAATAAATCAACTAAAACACAACGTAAAACCTCACAAACAAAAGAAACGTTTGATTCATTCGAATTTGAATTAGAAACCATCAAAGGCTCTTTACAAGATCTTAAAACAAAAGAATCCAAAATTAAAGATAATTTAGAATTCCTATCTATGAACCGTGAAATTTTAACTCAAACTACAATTGATAGATCGAATTCGTTTGGTTCTTTTTCTAATTTGCCAAAAACTACTCCCTCTGATCTTTTTGAATTAATCAAAAATACTCCTACTATGGAAAAAACAAAAATTGGAATCAAAAAACATGATGTGATGGCATATGTCTCTGCTGGATTATTCTCATTGTGGTTTGTCGGTTATTCAAATTTGATAGACCTCGGAGTCTTTCAAGGACTGTCTTTAGGATTCTCAGCTGGCGCTGCGGTTTCAGCCGGTCTGTTTTATCGGAAGCTAAAGTCTGAAAAGAACTAAAAATATGTAACAAAAATATTGTTACAAAAGAAATTACAATTTTAGAATGTTTTAGTCCCCCTCAAAAATACCGTGACTATTGCCATGTAACATCCAGTAGCGATAACCTCGGAGATTAGCGAGGCTGCATATGGTTCTATTCCCATCTCCAAAAAGTAGTAAAATGTAGGCCATCTTACGCCTAGATATCCTATCTCCCCTATGCCAAATGATGAAATCATACTGACAATTTCTTTTTTTATTAGCCCTCCATCCATGTGCTTGTAGCGTTTTTTGTTATCAAAATAAAATAGAATTGAAAAAATCCCAAAGTAAATCACATATCCTATAATTATTGTGATTGTCGTGTTTAGGTGATTTTCAAAATCAGACAATGACTGCGCGATAACTGCAGAAATAGAGGCAGATACAACAAAGCAAATTAGAAAATTTCTGTTTATCTGCAGTAACTGTTGGTTTGATTTCATGATTTATCATTTAGGAACCATTATTTTGTCTTAATCTTTTTTT
>JACEMX010000101.1:2579-6720 GCA_013867335.1 Candidatus Nitrosomaritimum aestuariumsis | reverse complement strand
CAGCTAGCCGAAAAATCAAATTTGAATGAAAGATATGTCAGAGAATGGCTTGGTGCGATGGTCACTGGAAAAATTGTGGACTATGAACCTTCTAACAAAACTTACTCTTTATCTGAGGAAAAGGCAAAACTTCTAAGCAGAGACGGAAGTTATAACTTTGCATCCTCTATGCAGTGGATACCTGCTCTGGCATATGTAGAAGATGAAATTGTAAAGTGTTTTGAGAAAGGTGGAGGTGTTCCATACGAGTCATATCACAGATTTCATGCAGTAATGGCAGAAGAGAGCAGTCAAACCGTCCTTCCTGCACTCGTACATAGTATTCTCCCGCTGGTTCCTGGCCTAGTAGAGGATCTTAAAGGAGGAATTAGAGTACTTGATGTTGGTTGTGGTAGCGGACGTGCTCTTAATTTAATGGCAAAAAATTTCCCTAATTCTCAATTTACAGGATATGATTTTTCAAAAGAAGCAATAGATTATGCAACTAGTGAGTCAGAAAAACTTGGAAATAAAAATACATCATTTCAAATTCAAGATGTAGAGCATTTTCCTGCAAGTGAAAAATTTGATCTAGTTACTGCATTTGATGCTATACATGATCAGGCAGCTCCTGCAAAAGTTTTACAAAATATTCGTGGAGCTGTTAAAGAACAAGGAATATTTTTAATGCAAGATATTGGGTCATCATCACAACTTGAAAACAATAAAACTCATCCGTTAGGGCCATTTTTGTATACTGTATCATGTCTTCATTGCATGACAGTATCCTTGGCTCTTAACGGTCACGGATTAGGTGCGATGTGGGGAAAAGAAAAAGCAACAGAAATGTTAAACGAAGCTGGATTCTCAAAAGTCGATGTAAAACAATTACCTCATGATCCGATTAACTATTACTATATTGCCAAATAGTCTTTCTGGAAAACTAAAGTATCAATAATAAATTGTAAAAATAATGATTTATTCAATTAAAGCCAAATTTATTTCTGAAAAAATGAAAGAGTTTTTTCAAAAGCTTACTGATGGAACAATTGAAAATCAAAAACCAGACGGATTGGAAATTCTAAATTCCATGAAAAGGGCAAAAATTACAGAACCTGGTGTAATTCAATGGTCTGAAATGTGTTTTTGCTCGCCCCCGTTAAAACACGAGAGACAAACAGTATATGACAAGTATTTTTCATTTATCAAAATTAACTCCATCGAAGATTATGTTGAGTTTAATGGAGAATCTTTTTTTGAATATCTAAAAAAACTAGATGAATAAACATTACCAGTTTTATTCTGTAAAGTAATTTAGTGAGGACATCATTTGAGATTCTATTGGAACCTTTTGATTCGTTTTTAGTATGGATTACAGATTTTCTTACAGGTCATCTGTATGAGGGAGTCTTTCTGGCAGCCCTACTTGAAACAATAGTCCCTCCAATTCCTACCCTTGCAGTATTTCCCACGGCAGGATTCTTAGCTTCTCAGGCAGGACTTTCGATAATCTCGGTAATTCCTATGATAATTTTAGGGGCCTTAGGGGCAACACTTGGAACTACCGGAATTTACTTGATTGCCCTAAAACTAGGTAGAGTGATTTTATTGCGTTATCTTCGATATGTCAAAATATCTGAAAAAAAACTGGAACGAGTTGAAGTTTGGTTTGAAAAGTATGGCGACAAGGCAGTATTTTTAGGTAGAATGGTTCCGGTAATGCGAGAGATGATCTCAGTTCCTGCAGGATTGCTTGAGATGAAAATTGTAAAATTTGTACTGTACACCTTTGCAGGTTCCTTAATCTGGTCTGCTGGAACAATTCTTGCAGGATACTATTTCGGTACAGGTTTGGATTTTATTATTTAAAATCTAATCTAGTTGAATTATTTTCTGTTGGACTAAAAATTTGATGGCATTAAGAAGCTCATCTTCTGATACTTTGTCTTCTCCATACCAAACAAAGATGTTTCTAACCCACTCTGGTATCTTTTGCTTTTGATTTTCAATTTCTTCAACAAAAATTTGATCACCAACTCTGCATTGTCTTGGATGTGACTCCATCGCGGGATGGCCTGCATTTACACATTCTTCAAAATTTTTGATTTCAATTAATGGCATAATTCGGAGAATTTTATCATCATTACTTTTTGGTACAGCTCTACCGTCCTGATTACTTGTCAAAACATAGAGATATCCATCAGGACCTGTATTAACATCTCTTAACCGTCCAAATTCACCAGAAAATAGTTTTTTGTCAGATAATACTCCATTATTTTCTAAATCAAATTCAATCATGTGCAAATGATTTCCAAGAAGTGTAGCTACAAAATATTTTCCAGTCCATTGTGGAATTTTATCTCCATCATAAAACTCAGAACCAGATGGAGCCCATGTATCATCACCGGTGTCAAAAATAGGGGAAATCTTACCTTCCGAAGTTTGTGACCCTATAATTTCTGGCCAACCGTAGTTTCCTCCAGGCACGATTAGGTTAATCTCATCGTGTGCCACCCCACGCCATCCAGATGGACCGTGTTCTGTTGCAACAAGATTTCCAAACTTATCCCAATCAATTCCTTGAGGATTTCTGTGTCCATACGAGTAAATTGGGGAATTAGAAAATGGATTATCTTCTGGTATTGATCCGTCTGAATTAATTCGAAGGATTTTACCCGCAACTGAATTTTTATCCTGTGCTAAATCCGCATTACCTGCATCGCCTGTTGTTATGTACAGCTTACCATCAGGACCAAACTGTATTCTTCCACCATCATGAAACGGCCCTCCAGGAATATTATCAATCAAAACTTTGTTTTCTTTTAATGTTAGATTTGACTCAACATATCTGACAACTTTATTTTGAGTAGAAAGAAAATCATTGTATGTATAGTAAAGATAGACAAAATGATTCTCTTGATAATTAGGATCTAATGCTATACCTAACAAACCCCCTTCAACTCCTCCAACATCTAACGAAAAAATTGGTTTCTCTAAAACAATTCCATCTTGTATAACTCTCAAATGACCAGATCTTTCCGTAAAAAATATGGTTCCATCAGGAGCCCACACCATAGACCAAGGAACTTCTAAATTATCGGCAATAACTTCCACTTTAACACCCAAATCAGAATACTCTTGAGCAAATACCATGGGAAAACCAGAGCAAATTATCAAAGCAAAAATAATTTCTTTCATTAATATGACAAATCCATGTTTTACAATAAACTTTTCTTACTTGGTTAATCTTTTTGCTTTTTGAAAAACTCCTGACCATTCCTTCCAGGTTAATCTTCCCGTCTGAGTATTTTGTTTTGATGGATGATAAGATGTTAGAATTTTTATCGAATTATATTCAAACAATTTACTGTGTCCAAATCTCTCCTTCTTCACATTAAGTAATTTACACGTGGAGTCATATGCAATTTTTCCAAGGCATAAAACCAATGTGATATTTTTCAGTATTTGGAATTCTTGCCTCAAATAATCAAAACAAGACTCCATTTCCTCTTTTGTAGGCTTGTTTTGAGGAGGAGCACATCTGACTGCTGCGGTAATGTATGCATTATAGAGAATAAGACCATCATCTGAAGATTGACTGGTTGGAATAGAGGCGAATCCATGCTTGTGCATTACCTTGGCAAGCCAATCACCAGAAGAATCCCCAGTAAACATTCTACCTGTTCTATTTCCACCATGAGCTGCAGGAGCAAGACCAACTATTAACAATCTTGCATTGACATCTCCAAATCCTGATAATGGTCTACCGTAGTAACTCTCATTTGCAAAGCGTCTAACCTTTTTTTTGGCAACATCTCTAATGTATTTTGAGAGTCTTGGACAATTTGTGCAATTCTTAATCTCTTTATTTAATGAATAAATTGATTTCAAACAACAAAAATTGTTTATTGTAAAATAAAAAGGATATTAGAATAATCTAGATATTCAATTAACATTAGCAATTACTTGATTTGTAACTTCTTTTTTTACTCTTACTGTCTGTCTAGATTAACTCCAATTACCTTTGCCCAAGCTTCTAGAACTTGTCCAAATTCATCAGTTTCTTTACTTAGCATACAACATTATAGTAAAATGAAATAAAAGCAATTGCTCATGATTGGTTCATATGATTGGTTCATTTTTTGCAATGTTTTTTTCCTAC
>JACEMX010000101.1:1217-2479 GCA_013867335.1 Candidatus Nitrosomaritimum aestuariumsis | reverse complement strand
CCTACTGAGCTGCTAATATTTTGATTTTAAAGAATAATTCTACCTTCTTCCAAATCATACAATCTATTGTTAATTTTTTTTAAAAGATCAATTTTAGAAATTAAAGCCTCAACATCATGACTATAATCTTTACTTTCAACCAACCTAGAAAGTCTTTGAAGTTGTTCTTTCGATAAAATCTTAAGACCAATTTTTGAGCTTGAAACAATCCGTAAAAGTTCAACTCTCTCGGCATCTTCTGCAGTTACTTCAGGCATGAATGCAGTAATTCATGTTCATTATTATTAATGATTATGCAGAATTGTTTCGTTATACTTTATATTCAATACTGGAAAATTTGAACAATGAAAAAGACACAACTTCTTAGTGTTGTTTTTTCACTGATAATGTTTACAGGACTTACAGCTGGTACAGCAGTTGCCTATGCAGAATCAGATGACGACGAAAATGACTTTGAAGATAGACTAGAGCATTATTGTGAAATGTCCAATCCAGAAAAAGAACAATTGTTTTACGATCATCCTAAGCTAAAAGAATTCGAAGTTCGATTAAACGAATTTTGTGATCTTGATGAAGATGAGCGTGAGGATTTAATTGAACAATTCATCGCCGAAAACTTTCCAAACTTTAAGGAGCAAGATGACTGGGATCTTGATGATATCTTAGATAGATATTGTAATTTGGCTGAAAATGAAAAAGATTCATTTTTAGAAAAATACCCAATGGCTTCTGAACATAAGGATAGAATTGAAGAATATTGTTTGCTTGATGAATCCGAACGTGAAGCTTTCATAGAAGAACATGAGGATGAATACGAAAAACATGATTACGACATGGAAGACATTCTTGAGAAATACTGTGAAATGACTGAAGAGGAAAAAATCACCTTTTTAGCAGAACAAGATAAAAGCGAAGATCACAAAGCAAAGATGGATGAATATTGTACTCTAGATGAATCCGAACGTGAAGCTTTCATAGAAGAACATGAAGGTGAATATGAAAAAGAACATGACTACAAAAAACATGATTCTGACATGAGAGAAAAGATGGATGAATTTTGTGAAATGTCTGACGAAGAAAAAAGAGAGCACATAGAATATCATGATAAAACTGAGGAATATCTTGCAAAAATTAATGAGTACTGCTCTTTAGATGATGAAGGCAGAGATGCATTCATTTTGGAATACAAAGACTCTATGAAAGACGAGATCTCTGAGCACAAAGACTCTATGAAAGACGAGATCTCTGAGCACAAAGACTCT
>JACEMX010000101.1:0-1117 GCA_013867335.1 Candidatus Nitrosomaritimum aestuariumsis | reverse complement strand
ACTCTATGAAAGACGAGATCTCTGAGCACAAAGACTCTATGAAAGACGAGATCTCTGAGCACAAAGACTCTATGAAAGACGAGATCTCTGAGCACAAAGACTCTATGAAATCAGAGAGGAAATATCATGTTCTAAAAGCAAGTTCCTTGACAGATGAACAAAAAGATGATATCAAATCAATGCATACTGCACTTCGAGATATGAAACATACTCTCCGAGATAAAACAGTAGATGATTCAGAAAAACAAGAAATTCGCGATCAATTCATGGAAATGGCAAAGGAATTTTCAATTACATGGCTTTCCCCAAGACACCAAGTTTCTGCAGGAATTGATGCCCAAATGGTAGAATGTCGTGAAGGTTTTGAACTAGTGATGAAAACATCAAATGCATCTCCAATGTGCGTCAAAGAAACAACAGCAGATAAACTGGTTAAAAGAGGAATTGCAATTTTAGCAACCTAATTTTTCTTTTTTATTTTTAATTACACTTGAAAATTTTTACAGATCTACATAGTTTTTTTAAAAATTTTGTGCTAAAAAAAAATTACAAAAAGCCAACTTTATAAAAAATGAAATTCACAATTTCATTGGGCTTGGAGGGGTACACTTGAAACCAAAAATTCCAATTTGTATAAATTTTATTGTTGCACTACAATGTATGGGGGATAAAAAATGATACACAAAAGCGACATTAAACTAATGCCATTTACATTCATTGTGGCACCAATCCTTTTGGTATCTTTAACATTTGTTGTGATAACTACCTATAATGAAATGATTGAAGAAAAAGAGCTTATTGTTAGTCTTTCATGTCCGGAATTAAAACAATATGCAGAAAACCAAATAATTGAATCTAAACTCTATTTTGGAAGTGAGGCCTATCTTAGCTATGCAGAAGAAAGATACTATCACCTTTGCTAGATTTCTTCTCTAATTTTCCCCAAAAAATCATTAGAATCTCATACAATCTGTTTTTGTTTTAAATGTTTGATTGATTTGAAAAAAAAGAATGCAGCAAACCCTCCGAAAACAACTGCAAGAATAATTAATGTAACCGCCAAATCGCCAAAATCAAAAATAGGTGTTCCAGAACCTGATACTGGATTTGCTTCTGC
>JACEMX010000058.1 GCA_013867335.1 Candidatus Nitrosomaritimum aestuariumsis | reverse complement strand
ATACTAAAGCCAGAATCTACGACTATACGAATACTTGGAAGTGGACCAATCAAATAGACTGATTTAATAAAATCAAAATAATCTTACAATTATGCGTGGTTTAATGATGGGAAGGTTTCAGCCTTTTCACTTGGGACATTTGGATTTGGTACGTCAAATTCTAAAGGAATGCGATGAAGTAATAATTTTGATCACAAGTTCCCAGTTTAACTATCTAGAAAAAGACCCATTTACTGCCGGTGAGAGAATAGAGATGATTCACAATTCTATAAAGGACTCTGATATTGATTTGAGCCGCTGCATTATTTTAGCAATTGAAAACCAGTTCAATGTAGCAACATGGTCTGCTTATCTTAAATCAATGCTACCGCATTTTGACAAAGTGTATAGCGGAAATGAATATGTAAAAATGCTTTTGGCCGACTTTGATATTGAGGTTGTAAAGCCTGAATTTTTAGAACGAGAAAAATTCAATGCCACAGAAATTCGCTTTATGATTATTTCTGGTGATAATTGGCAGCATCTAGTGCCACCTGCAGTCTCTGATTTTATTGAAAAAATTAATGCTAAAAACAGATTAGAGATTATTGGCAAAACTGACACTAAACCCACTACGCACTGATGAAGCCTCTACGTGCTTGTCCTATTTGTCCAAAATGCGGCTCTAAAAAATTCACAAGAATTCCAGACGAGTCTGTCAAAGTCAAATGTCGAAATTGTGATGCTGTTATCTCTATTTGAATGGAAAACTAGTAAATACTACAACCTCATAATGTATGAAAGAGCATGAGTTATTCTACACGAATTGGGGGGTTATCTTGGTAACAAAAAATAACAAATCTGTAAACCTCTCTTGCAGAATAGAAAAAACAATTTATGATGAATTGCTAGCTGATGCCAAAAAGAAGGGTATCAGTCTAAATTCACTAATGTCAAGTATTGCCAAACACCACATAACCTGGAAAAGATATGCAGACGAGATTGGCTTTGTTCCAATCACAAAGAGAATGATAGGTAAAATTTTCAAGCATCTTGATAAAAAATCAATTGAAACGATAGCAAATGACCTTGGAGGAACTGTTCCTAGGGAACTTTTGTTTATGACTTATGATAAAATGGATTTTGACAACTTTATGCAAATTCTAGAAATTAACGCATTACGGTTTGGAGTTGTAAAACACACAAATGAAAATGGCATACATGTTCTTAACATCCATCACGGAATCAGTGATAGTTTCTCACATTTTCTTGCATGTGCTCATCAAAGAATGGCAGATGATATGTCATTTAAAATGGAGATAACGAACTCTGATAAGAATATGATTTGCATGAATATCGAAAAACCAAAACTTGATTGAAATTATTGGTAAGAGTGGCTTTTCATAGTTAATATTTGCAATAATTTGAGCAAATTTATGGCAAAAACATGGAAAGACGACGAAATTAGTTTAGATCCAATAAAAGATCAAACTGTCGCTGTAATTGGCTATGGTATTCAGGGTGACGCACAGGCAAACAATATGAAAGATTCAGGTCTTAATGTTGTAGTTGGCCTCAAAGAAGGCGGTAACAGCTGGAAAAAAGCTACCGCTGATGGTCACAAGGTATTATCAGTTGCCGATGCATGCAAACAAGCCGACATTATTCATGTGTTGATTCCTGACATGATTCAATCCCAAGTTTACAAAGATGAGATTGGACCAAATCTATCAGAAGGAAAAGCCTTGTCATTTTCTCATGCAGCTGCAATCCACTGGAATTGGATTAGCGCACCTGACAATGTAGATATTATCATGGTTGCACCAAAGGGTCCTGGCTCCAAAGTTAGAGAAACATATCTTGAGAACTTTGGAACTCCGGCAATTGTTGCAGTCCACAAAGACCATACTGGAAAAGCCTGGGATAGAACTCTTGGAATTGCAAAAGCAATAGGCAGTGCAAGAGCCGGATTAATTCAAACAACATTCAAAGAAGAAGTTGAAACTGACTGGTTTGGCGAACAAGCTGACTTGTGTGGTGGTTCTGCATCAATGGTAAAGGCAGCATTTGAAACACTTGTAGAAGCTGGTTATCAGCCAGAGATTGCATACTTTGAGGTTTTACACGAACTAAAATTGATTGTAGATATGATTCAAAGATATGGTATCAATGGAATGTGGAGACGAGTAAGTGAGACTGCCCGATATGGTGGTCTAACTAGAGGTCCAATGGTGATGACTTCAGAAACTAAAGAGAACATGAAGAAAGTTCTAACAATGATTCAAGATGGTACCTTCAATGACGAGTGGATAAGCGAGTACCAGAAAAACGGACAAGAATCCTTTGCAAAATACATGAAAGAAACTGACGAGCATCAAATAGAAAAAGTTGGCAAAGAGATGCGAAAAATGATGTGGCCTGATTCCACAGAATAATTTTTTTCTTTAAATTTTTCTTAGTTTTGATACGCCCAATGTAATGTGATCAATAATTGTAGGCAATGGTGTTCCTGGACCAAATACGTGGTTGACTCCAGCTTTGACAAGATCATCATGATCAATTTCTGGGATTACTCCTCCGCCAACAACAAGTACGTCATTGATTTTTTTCTTTTTGAGGGCCTTGACTACTCTTGGAAATAATGTGCCATGTGCACCATTTAGTAGGCTCATTGCTATTGCATCAACATCTTCATCTTCTGCAATCTGAGCTACTCGCTCAGGGGTTGCAAACAATCCTGAATAAATTACCTCCATTCCTGCGTCTCTAAAAGCGCGACAAAGAACTAGTGCCCCTCTATCATGTCCATCAAGACCAAGTTTTGCAACTAGTACCTTGATGTTTCGTGAAGCAGTCTTTTGTTTCATTATTTTTCTCCAAATATGGTATGCTTAAAGGGTTTATTTGATTTTCGACCCTGCAAATCAAAGCAGAAAACCGCCCCTAAAATACACAAACAGGGCAAAAAGCAGACAATGGAGAAAAGCCTTCTATTGTTTAGGGAAAGCGTCAAGAGCAAGGAGACCTATCACACCTATTTGACCAGAGTCAAACTGTTCATGAAGTATCATGGAATACAGTCATACGATTATGTAATACGGCAGCCAAACCTCCAGGAACTCTGCGGACTGGATTATGTCAAAAAAACAGTAAGTAAACCCAAACGGACTCGCTATGTACTATTATGATGTCAAGAACTTTTTTGATGCAAACTAGATAAAACTCTGATTGTAATTTTAAAATAATTACTCTTTTCAACACTTAAGGCGAAGTAAAGCACTAAGATGCGATGACTAAGAAATTATCAAATGGCCATAATATTGGCGGTGGCAATAAACAGAAAAGACGCAAAGAGCATAACCAAGAATCTGACAAAAACTAAGTTGGGCGTAAACTTTTCGTGATTAAATTTGTTTGAACTTAAGTGTATTGCAGATTTTCAAGAAAAGTCTGTAATCTTTTGATTATTTGTCACCCTAAACAGAATTACATCCACTCCCTTTTTCTTGCACTTTATTCTGTACATGAGATGTTTGTTTGGGATTCACTAATGATCTTGTGGTTATTTTGAAATAATTCTTAGGGGATGAGTTATGGAAAAAAGACTTTTTGACTAGTTTGCTGGATGAATTAAAGCAAGCCTTGTCCAACAATTATTGTTGATGCAAAAGTGTTTCCGCCAGTTGTTTTGATTTTAATTTGCGCATCATTATTTACTCCTATGTTGATTCCTAAATCAAGTAAAATTGTAACCACCTCTCCTGGTTGAATTACTGGGGAATTATCTTGACCTATGATGTACTTTTTCCCTACATCATGACCTTTGATGATTATGTATTCTCCAGGATGAGGCTGGTGTCCAACTCCGATTTTGTCCCATTTCCCGATTTTATTAACTTGAACAAAAGAATACTTGTCTCCAGCAAACATTAATTCAGATATGGTTACTGGCAAGACTGAATGATTTTGTAGGTAGATTGCAATTCTTTCATCGTAATTCTTTTTTCCATTTGCCACACCGCAGCAGTTTTTAGATAAAATTTCATCACCATCGTGCAAATTTAATTTTTCAGTGTCTCTTGCATCATATCCTACTATCTTTAGAAATTCAATTTGTGGTGTTCCACTAACTTGAGAAGACGCAAAAGATTCCTGAGAAAAAGAAAACACTAAAGATCCTCCAACTACAGCTATTGCAACTAATAGCAACGTTCCTACTATTGGGGCAATAGCTCTTCGTGAGGCAATCTTTGGTTTTAAAACAATTTGTTGATTTACCGATTCAGAGTGTGATGTTTTCATTATTCCAGATATGGCAAAATAATACTTAAGGTCAATCTTATGTCATTTCGGATTTTTACAGGTTTTGATAAATTTTGTACGTAAAATTTTAGATGTTATTTGTCTTAGTTACAGTTTTTAAAAAAACATTATTTTTAAAAACATCATTTTTAATTTTAAGACGCCTCTCCCAAAAAAATAATTTCAAATGTATGTGGCCAAAATTCGATAAACACATTTTGGCGTGCAACCAACAAAACTCATCTTTTCACGCACAAAATTTTCTAGAAAATTACAAAAATAAAAAATTATTTACAATGTCAACGATTTCCACTCTTTAATAACTGACTTTTTGAAAAATGCTCAATTCATATTGGATCTTTTTCCATTTTTTACTATTGGTTAGAATTAACGAAATTGAAAACATGCCTTTCACGGTTAATCATATTGAATTTGACAATGAAATGCTATTCATAGAAACTGATGAAGTCTTTTGGATTAACAAGGAACAAGTTAGCAGATTTCTTGTTAGCCCTGTGGGGTTGAAGAAGTTCTTTGCTGATCCTGAGCGGATGAAAGATGTCAATGAAAGAAAAAACAAGATTCGTACTAGGATTCAAAAAGTTCCATTTACTGAATTGGAGATTTCAATCAATCCTAGTTTTGAAGGTAAATCTCATTGGATTTTCAGTTCCTAAACTCCTTTTGATACTCTTAGATATTTTTACGATTCACATTCATGTCACAGGAAATCCCCATCATTAAGCGATGATTTTTGACATTGTTCAAAATGAGTCTCATCTTGAATATCTGAGCAGATTAGAGTTTTTTCCTCAGGGGTCTCCGAAATCAAGTCGGCCCACTTTCCAAAATACTCAAAACATGTCTTTTGTCCGTCTTTAGGTACTGAGTTACAATAGTCTATGGCATGTTTTGAATTTTTTTGGTCGGCCAGAATTCTCATAGTTCCGACATAACAGTATGCTTCGTATTGTGGATCTCCTTTCTGACAGTTATCGATGGCAAGTTGGCTTGCAATTGACAAGTACAAATCCGCCATACTTTCACCTATTGCAACATAACAAAACTTGATGAATTCTTTAGGTTCTATTCCCTCACATAGGGAAAAAGTTGTTTCCACCGAACCAAACCCTCGGGATAATGTTTGAAGATAAAATGTTTGGTAAAGATAACAGTCTCCTACAAATTGCTCTTCAACACTATTGCATGGGTAAAACATATCATTTTGATCAAATGTTCCCTCAGAAGTATTTCTAACATGAATAATGTTTTCCATAAAGACTCCTCTGGCACATGCCTGTAATTCCCATCCTTCAAAGGAGTTGCAAAATTTCAAGGGTTCAAAAACATCGTACTCATAGGCAACTGTGAGGCCATGACCCAAACCATGAAGACATTCCCATTTTTTTATTTTAGAATCCACAAATTCTTCAGTGCAAATTTTGTTGGCTTGGAATTCATCAAATGAATTTTCAAAGAACTTTTCTACTCCAAAATGCGTTTCTAATATTCCGTGATACAAAGCTCCGCCGCACTCTAAACCTGCCATTGATACGGCTTTGTTGACATCATCATAATAGGCGTAAAGAACCATTCCCATGTGATGCCCCTCAGAGTGACACATCGTGTTTCTCTTCTCATAGATTGCTAACAGTTCTAAGACCGTATCTTCAAAAATCTCTTGTTCATGCGTTTCTCCTATCTTTAGCATCCTTGAAACCACACAGTCCATATCAAACTGGCATTGCTCATCAATGGATTTAGAAATCAAAACAGGGTCATTTTGTTTTTCAATACTGTTTGAAATTTTCAAATGTGCTTGTGGATCCTCGGCCCACCCTCTTTGTACTAATTTTTCAACACTTGTTATTTTCACACAAACTGACTTTTGGGTTGTTTTTTTTACTAGATTGGTATGACCCTCCTTGCAAAGCTTTTCTTCTGACTTTTCATAGTCATATTGGTTAATCGAGTCTGCATTGGCATTAAAAAACACAAACATTCCCAGGAAAATTACTGCCAGAAATGGATATTGCATTATGTGATTATTTTGGTAATGGTAATAAAGATAAATAAAATTTTTAAAAATTTATGAAAATTTTTCTTTTCAAAAAAATCAATATTTTTTTAAGACAATTTTCAAACTATTTATCTTGTATTTATGCTGAAGAGAGAATGAACAAAACAATTGTTCTATCGGGCATTTTTGTTTTTGCTGCATTGTTTTCCTTCGGGTTTTCCCCCTTAGAGAATATCTTTGCAGGAAAGCCAACTGATCCTGACATGACATCGTCTTCATGTGGAGGAAAGGCAACAAAAGTAGGAACTTCGGGAAATGATGAATTTGGGACCTCAGACCTTAAAAGTCCAATTTGGAATAGTTCTGAGGTGTACAACATGAAAGATGGTGATGATTTGGTTTTCGATATTGACCGTGATGAACCCCATACAGACATTGTAAGGATGGGAGATGGAGACGACA
>JACEMX010000074.1 GCA_013867335.1 Candidatus Nitrosomaritimum aestuariumsis | reverse complement strand
TAATATTCGTACAAGCTAAAGTTCTCACCAATGGGTAAGATCGACGTAGAAAAGCAAGATTCTGTCAAGATGTACAAAATTAGAAAAACACTTGACGAGTTAACTGATAAATCAGGTCACGGAACAGAACTAATTACAGTTTACATACCTAAAGGAAAACAACTTCACGAAATAATCAATACACTGAGAGAAGAACAGGGAACTGCAGACAACATAAAATCTGATCTGACACGTGGACATGTGGTTGATTCTCTAGGTAAAGTAATTCAAAGACTCAAACTTTACAAAAAAACACCTGAACGAGGATTAGTTATTTTCTGTGGCGCTCTACCTCCCGAAGGTGGAGGTCCAATGGGAAGTGAGGTTATCAAAATTTACGAATTAGACCCACCAAAAGATTTGAAACAGTATCTCTACAGATGCGATGATCATTTTCATGTAGATATTCTCAAAGATATGTTAAAAGACGATAATCTAATTGGGTTTATCGCAATTGATGCTAAAGATTGCGGATGGGGGTTACTGCATGGAGACAAAATCGAGGTTTTAGCACAAACTGGTTCGGGTGTTGCTGGAAAACACAGACAAGGAGGTCAGTCTGCAAAAAGATTCCAAAAATTAAGAGAAATGGAGTTGACATACTACTATAACAGAATTGCAGAAACATCAAGAGAGTATTTTATCGATATTTATCCAGTCAAAGGTCTAATTGTCTCAGGGCCAGGCCCAACAAAAGAAGAATTCATCAACGGGAATTATTTAGAGTATCGTTTGCAAAATATGATAATATCAACAATTGATTCATCATATGCAGGTGCCGAAGGAATAAGAGAGGCATTTGCAAAATCAGGAGACATTCTTTCCAACTTTAGAATGGTTGAAGAAAAAAAGTTAGTCGAAGATTTGTTCAGACACATCAATTCACATTCAGGTTTAGGTTCTTATGGATTACAGGAGATTATAGAATACTTGCAAAACAATGTAGTAGATACATTGATCATTACTGATGACACAAACTTGCACAGAGTAGAAGGTAAATGTAAAAGATGTCAACACATTCAAGCTGAAATTATAGAAAGACAAGAAGTGATTCCAAAAAAGACACAATACACCAACAACCCATGTCCAAGTTGTAAGGCAATGGAGGTAGAAGTAAGTGAACGAGATATTGTAGATTACCTAGCATTAATTGCAGCAAAGACTGGAACAAAAATCGAGGTAATTTCAGGGTCTGCAGAATACGGCAATATGTTAGCTAGTCTTGGAAAAGTAGGAGCTATTTTGCGATATAATCCGGGACATTCTAAGTAAGTTTAACCCTGATTTTTTTTGCGAGTTCTAATAATTTTTCATCATCTTCAATTACTCGCTTTGTCCAAATAGTACCTTTGTGGTTGTATCGTGGAATAATATGGATGTGAACATGAGGGATAATTTGTTTTGCTGCCCTGCCATTGTTTTGAGCAAGACTAAAGGCGTCTGCCCCAGTAGCATCTGCTATTGCATTGGCAATTTTTGGGACAATTGAGAATAATTCTCCTACCGAATCAGAGTGCATTTCTGTTATTCGCTCATGGTGGTTTTTTGGGATTACCAAGCTGTGTCCAGTATCAATTGGGTATTTGTCAAGAATGCAGACGTGGTGTTCATCCTCATAAATTACATGTCCGTCTCTTTTTCCGGACAAAATATCACAAAAAATACAATCCATGATTAATCAAGGAATTTAGATTTTATTTATTGCTTAGTGAACTAATATGTCAATGTGGCAGAAACTGGCTCAGACATTCTAAACGATATAACAAATGACGGGTTTTTTCTTAATAGTTCAAAGTCGTAAGATAGAGTATGAGAAAATAACCTCCAGTATACCTCCCAGACTCTGCTACGTTTGAGGTAATAACAGGGGAGGGTTTTCCTCAAGGTCAAGAGCCATAATTAACAGAAATGTTTTTCCAAAAAGTAAAATTCATCGCTGATAATTGGATTCTTTTGTAATATATCAGAAAATCAATACCATCTTTGAGTCCTTTTGGTGATAAAATCCTTCAAGTATCCAATTCCTCAGATTTCCTATCTTGTAAAGAAAAAACTTTGGGCACAAGTCTTGATAGGATTATTTGTAGGACTCCTTGTAGGACTTGTCCTAGGTCCAGAAGTTGGATTTGTTGAAAAAGAGACTGCTGAAATAATTACTGATTGGCTATCCATTCCTGCAAATCTATTTTTGAAAATTATTCAGATGATTATAATTCCTTTAATTTTCGCCTCAATTATTCGAGGACTTACTTCTTCAGGAAGTCTTGAACAGCTTCAGAAACTTGGTTTAAGAGTTGCAATTTATTTTGTAATCACCACTTCAATCGCCCTGATTATTGGAATTTCTATTGTAAATATAATAGAGCCAGGAAATTTTATTGATAGTGCACTAATTCGAGAAAGTTTTGATTTAGGAGAAATAGAACCAATAGAAAGAGCAGAACTTACAATTCACGATATTCCTCAAAGCCTTATTGGAATCATCCCAAGTAATCCACTGGCTTCATTCATGTCTGGAGAGATGTTAAGCATTATCGTCTTTGCAATAATCTTGGGAGGGTCTATGCTTTCCTTGCCTTCTGGTAGTTCAAAACCAATTTTAGATCTACTTGAATCAGTTCAAAAACTTACGATGAGAGTAGTTTCATTGGCAATGAGACTTGCCCCATTTGCGGCTTTTGGTTTGATGGCAGGAATTACATCAAAGGTTGGTTTGTCTGCCCTCACAGGACTTGGGGCTTACATGGTTACGGTTGTGGTTGGACTTCTCTTAATGTTGGTTGTGTATGTTGTAATTATCAAATTTTTTGCAAAAAGACCTGTATCTTCAACCCTCAAAATAATGAGAGATCCTCAGTTGCTTGCTTTTTCTACTTCAAGTTCGGCAGCTGTGATGCCACTTTCTATTAAGACTGCAGAAGAAAAGCTAAAAGTAAAACCTCGCGTTTCACAATTCATCATTCCAATGGGTGCCACAATTAACATGGATGGTACGGCAATGTATCAAATTATTGCAGTTTTCTTTTTGGCTCAACTATTCAATATTGATTTAGGGTTTACTACAATTATTCTAGTTGCACTAACTTCTCTTGCTGCCTCAATTGGAGCTCCCTCAGCTCCAGGAACTGGAATAGTGATCTTATCGACTATTTTGATTGCAGCGGGGGTGCCTGCTGTAGGCGTGATTTTGTTATTAGGAGTTGATAGAATTTTAGATATGACTAGAACTATGGTAAACGTTTCAGGAGATCTTACAGCATGCATGGTTTTTGATAAGAGAGCAAAAGATGAAGACTTGCAAGAAACTGAGAAATCAAAAGAAGAAGAATAGATTGCATCTTAACAAAAAGATAGTTGTTATTTTTTTGATTAGACTTTCAACTTGAGCATGTTGCAGATTTTCAAGGCTAAAATCGAAGTTAATTACTAAGAATTTGTAAAGATTAACCATCGAACAGTTAATTAGGGTAATTTTTCAAATTTCACCATCCCATGGGAAGAAAAGAAAGAAGAGAACGTGAGCAAAAAAGAGAAAGTTATGCTTCACAAAGATCCTCTGAAAAACGAAGAAATAATTTGATTGCAGTAGGTGTTTTTGCAGTCATAGCCGTTATTGTTGGATATGCGGCATACATATTTGCCACTGATTTGCCTTCTGCCCCAGGAGGACCTGAGAATGCAGGAGCATTAGGTAGCGAACACTCCCATGCAGGAATACTAGTTAAAATCTTCGGAGATACATTTGACTTTTCAGCACCTGCATACCAAATCAAATCCAGTTGGATACACTTTGAAGGAAATGATGGAACTACTGTTCATAAACACGCAACAGGAGTAACTTTAGGATATCTGTTTGAATCTTTAGGACTAGGTCTTGATGATCAATGTTATGAATTCCAAGACGGAAGAAGCTTCTGTACAAATGAGGATTATTCCTTAAAATTCTTCATCAATGGCGAACAAGTAAATGACATTAGAGATTACGAAATAAATGAAGATGATAAAATTTTAGTATCATATGGCGCAGAGACTCAAGAGGAAATTGAAAAGGAACTCTTAGAGTTAGAAGCAATGATGTTAGTGAAATAATATTACAAATCTTCTTCTGCTGTAAATTCTGCCGTGTTATCAAACATCATGTAAAATCCACATTTTACACATCTTAAAATTGTCATAGGAGTAGTAAGAAATTCTTTGTCTTCAAACTCGCCACTAAGCTTTACATTTTTTCCTATCATCTCAGCCTTGTTACTTTGACAGACAGGGCAAGATAGTGCCTTTTGTTCCAATAAGTATGATGGAAAATCATAGGGTTTAAACACTTTTTGACAAAGTAAAGTTTTGTAGTTTTTATGATAATTGCAATAAAGTCTAAATTATAGCGACATACAATTCGTATGTTATGGAAATATCCAGTAGAAATGTTGTAGAGGGCACAGCGCGTGCTCCTCATAGAGCAATGTACAAAGCTATGGGATTAACTGATAATGATTTAGATAAACCGTTTGTCGGAGTTTGCCATACCGGAAATGAGGCAACTCCATGCAATATTCACCTCCCACAATTGGCATTAAATGCAAAAGAAGGAGTTTTAGATGGTGGTGCAACCCCAAGGGAATTTTCAACTATTGCAGTAAGTGACGGAATAGCAATGGGTCATGAAGGAATGAAATCATCTTTAGTATCAAGAGAGGTGATTGCGGATTCTATCGAACTTATGGTAAGAGCACACCAATACGATGCACTTGTAGGAATCGCAGGATGTGATAAGAGTCTTCCTGGAACTATGATGGCAATGGCCAGATTGGACCTGCCCTCAGTATTTGTCTATGGGGGCACAATCATGCCAGGAATGTTAGATGGTAAAGAGCTTACAGTAGTTGATGTTTATGAGGCAGTTGGAGCATATGATGCAGGAAATCTTTCACTTGAGGCTCTAAAAAATATTGAAAACACCGCATGTCCTAATGCAGGATCCTGTGGAGGAATGTTTACTGCAAATACAATGGCATCAATTTCTGAAGCAATAGGCCTTGCTTTGCCCGGAAGTGCCAGTCCTCCTGCCGAAGACGAAAGAAGACAAAAAATGGTTTATGATACTGGAAAAGCGTGTGTTAGTTTACTGGAACAAAATATCAAACCAAGTCAGATTTTAACATTTGAGGCATTTGAGAACTCAATCACAATGCTAAACGCCGTTGGCGGTTCAACAAATGGAATATTGCATCTCTTAGCATTAGCAAATGAGGTAGGAATAAAATTAACTTATGATGATTTTGAAAGAGTAAGAAAAAAGACACCGCATTTAGCAGACATGAAACCAGGTGGCAGTTATGTGATGAATTCACTTGATAAGATTGGAGGAATTCCATTTGTGCTTAAAAAATTATTGGATAAAGGACTCATTCATGAAAATTGTATTACAGTAACTGGAAAGACAATTAAGGAAAACCTTACTTCAATGAATATTCCAGAACCAGAACAGCAAATTGTGAAATCAGTTGAGAATCCAATTCACAGTGTCGGTACTGCAGTTATTGTCAAAGGTAGTCTTGCACCAGATGGTGCCGTTATCAAAACTGCAGGAGTCGAAATGACAAAATTTACAGGTAAAGCCAGAGTGTTTGATAGAGAAGAATATGCATTTGATGCAGTGTCAAAAGGCGAAATTGACGAAGGTCACGTTGTTGTAATTAGATATGAAGGACCAAAAGGAGGTCCAGGAATGAGAGAAATGTTAGCAACCACTGCAGCTCTGGTAGGTCAAGGACTTGGCAAAAAAGTTGCAATGGTAACTGACGGTAGATTTTCCGGTGGAACAAGAGGATTCATGGTAGGTCATGTTGCACCAGAAGCCTATGTCGGAGGACCAATCGCCCTAGTAAAAAATGATGATGAAATAACAATAGATACTGAAACCAACATTATTGATCTTCATGTTTCTCCAGAAGAATTAGAAAACAGAAGAAAACAGTGGAGCCCACCAAAACCAAACTACACAAGTGGAGCACTTGCAAAATTTGCATCACTTGTAGGCTCTGCTGCTCAAGGTGCAGTTACAAGCCCAAAATTATAATTTGATTTCTTTGTATAAAATATCCCAGGATATTTGCTCTTGCTCCAAAGCATAGACATTCAATAGATGTTTCCAGGCCTTTACCATGTCTTTTTTGAATAAATTAAACCCCTTCGTTTCAGAGAGTGTAATTTTCTTGTCAGGCTTGTACTGTACCTCATTTAATGAGACGCAATGAACAGTGTGGCTTCTTACTAAAAATAATCTAGACATATCTCTTGCAAACTCTGGTGAAAATAATTTCCAATCCAAGAAAGTCCTAATTTTTCGATTGACAGGGATTAAGTGAAGCAAGTACATCAATTCAACACTGTTTTGATTGTTAGTGTACCCTACAATTCTAAGTCTTATTATCTCATCGAAGATAAACGCCATCTTTGAGAATGCAGACAAAACACTATCTCGGTTATTTTGGATTAAAAGTTTGGATTCAAACCCATCCTTTAGAAAACCATCATTAATGAAAAAGTGGTTTTTTGAAACCAGATAAAGTCGAATGTGTTTAGGAATTTGTTTTTGCTTTTGTACTAGTTTGATAAATTGTGATGCATTCATGCTGCAACAAAGAAATTATTGCAAATTAAGGATTTGTATAATTATCAAGGGTAATTCAATGAACAATTTGTCCACAATCTTTATAGATCAGCGATCAGAAATGACACCAGAGATAACAAGAAAAAATAAAATGATTTATGATAAAATTTGTTATCTACTACAGGT
>JACEMX010000031.1 GCA_013867335.1 Candidatus Nitrosomaritimum aestuariumsis | reverse complement strand
GTAAATCCACGCCTAGAGAATTCCAAATTCCCTGGTCTAAGAGCGTTTTCAGAAGGATTTGCAAAAGAAGGAGTCGGAGCTGGAGGAAGCATAATTGCCTCTATGCTAAAAACAAGAAACGATCATGCCAAATACTTAGAGTTGGCAGAACAAGAATATCATAGAATTTTTACTTCACTGTAACTGATTTTGCAAGATTTCGCGGATAGTCCGGATCTGTATCTTTTTCTAAAGCGCAATAATATGACAAAAGCTGAATTGGAATTGTTTCAGCAATTGGGTATGTCAGTTCACTAGTTTTTGGAATTTTTACCCAGTAATCATATGCATCACTTTCCTTATCTGAAATTCCGATAATTTTTGCACCGCGAGCTTTTATCTCTCGTGCACTTGTTAGAGTATCCTGATATGTAGAGTCTTCGGGATTAATTATGATTACAAAAACATTGTCATCCATCAATGCTAATGGTCCGTGCTTTAATTCTCCTCCAGCAATTCCTTCTGCATGGATATATGTAAGCTCTTTAATTTTCAATGCAGATTCGATTGCTATCGGATAGTGTATGCCTCGCCCTAAAACGTAAATGTCAGATATTTCCTTTAGTGCATTTGCAATTTTTTTAATATTATTGTGCTCTTCTAATATTTTCGATATTGAAGAAGAAATTTCATCCAAATCAATCTCAACATCTCCATTTAGTTCCTGTATTATCTTATAGAGGATGATTAATTGTGATGTAAAGCTTTTAGTTGCAGCAACGCCAATCTCTGGGCCACAATTCATCCCTATTACTATATCTGATTCTCTAGAAAGGGTAGATGTCATTGAATTGATAATAGATATTATTTTACAATCATTTTTCTTTGCAATATTTACTGCCTCTAAAACATCTGCACTTTCTCCACTTTGGGATATTGCAATTACTATCGAATTAGGCTCAATGCTATCTGGGGAAAACTGTAATTCACTTGAAATTATTGATTCGGATTTGATTTTTGCATATTTTGCTAAGAGGTATTTTGCTACCAGTGATGCATTGTAACTTGTCCCACTACCTGTAAGATAGATATTTCTTGAATGCTTTAGATAGTCAGAGACCGCTTTAATTGAATTTTTGGTATTCTCCCCTGCTTTGAATATTGTCTCTGGTTGCTCAGAAATTTCCTTTAATGTAAAATGTGCATAATCTCCTTTGTAGACATCTGCAAATTCTTTTGATACTTTTGTTATTTCTGGTTTTATTTCATTTCCTTGAAAATCTAAAATTTGAATTTGATCTTGATTAATTATTGCAAAATTTCCGTTATCCATGTAAATGGCCTCATCTGTTTGCTCGATAAATCCTAACACGTCACTGGAAAGAAAATAATTATTTTTACCAACTCCGATAATTAGCGGTTCATGAAATCTTGCTGCAGCTAATTGACCATTTTCAAACATTGCTATGAAAGAATAATGTCCCTTTAACTCTGAAATTGTTTTGAGCATTGCATCTTTTACATTTTTTGATAATTCAAAATTTTTCTGTAAAAGATTTGCAATAACCTCACTATCCGTGTCGCTCTGAAAAATAAACCCTTCATTTTTCAAATTTTCTTTTAATTCTACAAAATTTTCAATTATTCCATTATGTACAATTGCTATTTTTCCTGATGTACTAGGATGTGGATGGGCATTAGCATCTGTAACTTTCCCATGAGTGGCCCATCTGGTATGTCCTATCCCAATTTTTCCTGGCAATTGTTCTAGATTCACCTTGGAGTTTACTTCTTCAACTTTTCCTACTCCTTTTTTTAGTTCAATTTGATTATTTGACTCCGTGGCTACTCCTACACTGTCGTAGCCTCTATACTCCATTCTTCTTAGACCCTTTACAATAATTGGAGCCGCTATATCATCTCCTGAATAGCCAATAATTGAACACATGATTATTCTAACTGTTAATGATGCTTATTTACTAATTAGCTTGTTCTAGTATTACTCAGCTGAGGGTTTTTCGGCTTTAGATTCGGGAGCTTGTGCTGGTGGTGCCTCAGTTGCAGCTGCTTCTTGTTCAGATACCTCTTCTGATTCAACTGGTGCTTCTACTGGAGTTTCTTTACTTTTCTCTAGCATTTCTGGAAATTTTGATTCTGGTGTGAATTTGATACTATCTTCTTCAGAGGTTGTTACTGTGTATGATGGAATATTTACTATTCTGTCTCCTATCATAATGTGACCATGTACAACTGCTTGTCTTGCTTGATATGGAGTTTTGAATCCAAATTTTTTGAAAACAAGTGTTTGTAATCTTCTTGTTAACAAATCAGTTACTTGCAGATTTAAAACGTCATCTAATGTTGCATCGCCACTTACCAAACCCACTCTTGCTAATGATTTCATGAGGATAGGTTCTTTTTCTTCTCTAACATCTTGTTGCAAAGCAAGTAAAGATCTTGCCTGATGTCTTACGTTTGACAATTGCGTGTGAGCCTTCCATAACTCTCTTTTAGTTCTTAAACCATATGTACCTAAAGTTTTCAACTCTTCCATCTTCAAATCATAATTAAGAGGTCTCTTTGGCTTCCTCCAAACACGTCTTGGATATTTAGGATCTCCCATCTAATTCACCTATTCTTTTTTCTCCGCTGGCTCTGCTTTTACTTCTGCTGCAGGAACTGGGGCTGCTGCTTCACCCGTTGGTGCTGCAACTGCTTTTGGTGCTGCTGTTTTGACAGGAGCTGCTTTTCCTCCTTTAGCTACACCAACTGCTCCTCCTTTTCTACCTGTACATCTTGTTCTTTGTCCCCTTACTTTTAGTCCGTAAAGATGACGATATCCTCTCCAACTACTAGTAACTCTTTCTCTTTCTATGTCATTTCTTAAAGTGAAATCAATATCTGAAGTTAAAAGGTGAAGATCATTTCCTGTCTCAACATCTTTTCTTCTGTTTAAGAACCAAGTTGGGAAATTTGCAGAACTTGGATCTGTTATTAGTTTTTCAATGGCTTGAACCTCTGAATCAGAGAGGTATCCCACGTTGGAGTTAGGATTAATTTTTAAATTATCTAAAATGGCTGTAGCAAAATTATATCCAATTCCTTTGATCTGAGTTAATCCTATGATGAGCTTTCTTTCTCCAGGAATATCGTTTCCTACTATCCTTACAATGTGATTATATTCTTGACTACTCAAGTATTCAAAAATGCTAAATTTCCCCGATAAAAACCATGCTAGGCGTCGATTCGATGTGATTACAAAATGACGTCAATTAACATCTAAAATTTACTGTTATTTGAAGTCAGAATCCTTGGTCCAATTTGTACCATGAATATTCCATTGGTTGCATTTACAGCACTTTTTAATTCCACTTCTAGTATCTACGTCTATACAAAAACAATGATCTCCTTTTCCAGAAGGGTCATTTACACATAATTTTTGCAATATTGATTCTAAGTCATTTTTCTTAATATGTTCTTGGTCAATTTTTAGCTCTAATATCTCAAATATTTTCTAGATCTAGAAAATTATTAATTTAGAAGGATGAGAATGCTATTTGATGGATGACTCCTATGATAGAGAAAAAGTAGTTGATTGTATGTTCGATCCTATAACATCTGCATTAATTGCAGAGTTAGAAGACGGTGAAAAAAATTTACAATATCTTTCTGAAAAAGCCACAATATCTGAAAACGAAGTAACCGACAGACTTTCTTATTTGATAACTTGCGGTTTTATTATTCAAAAACAAGTAGATGGAAAAACAACATTTTCTGCAAATATCGAAAAACTATCTAAGGTTGTTGAAGACGGGGAAAATTTTGGCGCTGCTATTGAAGGTTTAGAAAAAATGGATAGTTTCCTCAACTAGATCTTCTGCGATTAATGAATAGATAAACTGCTATACTGGCCATTCCTACCAAACCTATTACCAAAATATACATAGAAATATTTGATAAAGCCCGTTTACCTTCATCTGGTTGTGGTCCTATCACTCCAAAAACATTCTCTGTCTCTCCATTGTTTTCAATTAGCAATTTGTAATTTCCTGATGTTGTAACTTCAAACAACCCTTCAAACACTTCTTGGTTGATATCTTCTGATTCTATTGTTGTGTTAGAGGGATCAATAATGGTTGCAGTAACTACCCCTCCTTTAAAATCTAAAATCTGTATTGCATAAATTCCAGTTTGGCTTTTAGAACTATCTAACTCAACTTCGATAACTAAGTTTTCTCCAACTCCTACTTCTCCATTACCCTGAACCAGTTCTTCGAATAATATGTAATTCCCATAGAATGAAAGAATAATTCCAACTCCAATGAGGCCACCTACCACGGCCAAAGCAATTCCAGATTTTTTCATCTTTTTGGATTAAATTTTCTTCAGTTTAAACCTAATTCTCCAATAGCAATATTAGACTAAACTAAAAAATTTAGCACAGGGTAAGAAATTTAGCTTAGGCTAAATTATAAATATTCTATCTTGCTTTTAAAAGCTAACTTTGAAATTCAATCGATCAAATCTTATGATATTCATTTTCCTTGGAATGTTTGGAATCTCAGTTGGATTAATTTTCCCTACGATTTCTGAAGCTCAAACTGAACAAAAGACGTTTGTTACTCATACTGGTGGTGTGATTACCACTTCTGGAGAAGTCATTGATCCCGTTTATGTTGAATCGACCATGGAATTTGATCCAATGGAGTATTTGCGAGATTTCAATTATGGCAAAGTCTCAACTCTACCTGATGGAACAACATTAAGAGAATTTACAATAATAGCTGAGGATGACAAAATAATGGAGGTATCTCCAGGTGTTTTTTATAATGTTTGGACTTTTAATGGGACAGTTCCAGGCCCAACTATTAGAGCTACCGAAGGTGATCTTGTTAGGATCCAATTCATCAACAATGGTTCAAAAGAACACACTATACATTTTCACGGTATCCATCCTGCCGAGATGGATGGTGTATTTGAGATTGTAGGATCTGGCGGAGGAAAATTCACGTATGAATTCCGAGCAGGTCCTGTTGGAGTTCATCCTTATCATTGCCATGTAATGCCACTTGAGGAACACATTGTCCATGGATTGTATGGTGTTTTCATAGTTGATCCAAAAGAGAAAAGAGCACCAGCTGATGAAATGGTAATGGTTCTAAATGGTTTGGATACTGATTTTGACACAGAAAATAATTTCTATGCTGCAAATACTATTCCATTTTATTATCAACATCATCCCATTCAAATCAACACAAATGAGCTAATTCGAGTTTATGTGGTCAATATGGTTGAGTTTGATCCAATCAATAATTTCCATTTACATGGAAATTTGTACCATTACTATCCAACTGGAACTGACACTGTTCCGTCCTTTTACACCGACATGATAACCCTTTCACAGACAGAGCGTGGAATTATGGAATTTGAGTATATTTATCCTGGAAAATATCTGTTCCATGCTCACAAAGTAGAGTTTTCTGAGAAGGGATGGGTTGGAATCTTCCTTGCAAGGGATAATCCTTCTAAACCAATAGAGGATGTTGATTATGGAAGTTAGTAAAAAATCATCAAAAGGAAAAATTATTGCCAGCGGAATAGCACCATTTATTCTTCTAATAATTATGATTGGCTACATTTTTGGTCCTGGATCTGATCTTTTAGATCTTGGTACCCCTCTACCAGAAATATCACTTGAAAAAATTGAATTTTCTGAATCTGAAATTCATGTTACCGTTAGGAATACTGGCCCCATCCCAGTTGAGGTTGTAATGGCCGATGTTAATGATAGGATACAACCTGCCGCAATTGAGCCTGACAGATTTCTTGAAAGGTATGAGACAGCACTAGTTAGAATTCCCTTTGAATGGAATGTTGCAGAACCATACATTATCGGCTTGACTATAGATGATGGGACCAGATTTGAAAGAGAAATCGAAGCTGCTGCACCAGCATTAAAGCCAGACTTGGAGTTTGCAGGATTTTTTGCAATAATTGGAACTTATGTAGGAATTATTCCTGTAATGATAGGTCTTCTCTGGCTACCATTTATTAAAAAAATTAGTAAAAGCAAATATCATTTCTTTTTGGCTTTAACTGCCGGTCTGCTATTATTTTTAGGAATTGATTCTATTGAGGAGGCCTTTGATGTATCTGATGAAAACCTCAGTGGAAGTTTTAATGGTGCATTATTGATCGCAACTACTATTGTCTTATCCTTTTTAGGATTGTATTATACTTCAGAAAAATTAACGGGAAGTGCAGACTCCCTTAAAATTTCCAAACCTGTTGCCATTGGATTAATGATTGCAATAGGAATTGGATTGCATAATTTTGGTGAAGGTCTTGCAATTGGAGCTGCTGTTGGTTTAGGATCAATTGCTTTTAGTACATTTCTGATTGTGGGATTTGCACTACATAACACAACAGAGGGTCTTGCAATAGCTGCTCCTCTTTCTCGAGGTAAATCTACTGTTGGAAAGCTGTTAGGTTTGGGTCTAATTGCGGGAGCACCTGCAATTTTTGGCGCTTGGGTAGGAGGGTTTGCATTTTCTCCTTTCTCTTCAGTGGTTTTCCTTTCTATTGGAGCAGGAGCAATATTTCAAGTCATAGTAATTATTTTAAAATGGATTCGTGAGGAAGGAGACAAGAATTTATCAAGTGCTGCAGTTGCCTCTGGATTTGCCTTAGGAATGCTCATAATGTACCTTACAAGCATCATAATCTAGAATTTCAAACAGGTTCAGGATGAATAGTAATTACAGCATTTTGAATTTCAGAACGAATCAGATGCTCTATCTCCGATGTTAAATCATGGACTTTTTCTATTGACAAGTTTCTATCAAAAGAACAATCAATATCTATTTTGAGTATGTTTTCAAAATTAAGCGACACAATACGGCCAATATTTTTGATTTCTGGATACTTGTTCAAAATCTCGCTGATTTTTCTCTCAGTTGCTTTATCCTCTACGTTAAAACTTTCTGGAACTGCAAGAAATGGCTCCAAATGAATTGTTACATGTTCAATTTCAGGAATACTTTCTTGAATTTTTTCTTCAACTATTTCTGAAATCTTGTGTGCTGAATATAGATTAATTTCCCTATCTACCATGACGTGTAAATTTGAGAAAGTTTTCCCTTTTGATTTGTGTGTGCTAACATTATGAACTCCTTTAACTCCAGGAATATTTTTTGCAATATCAAAAATTTTTGCATCTAATGGAACATTTTCCCAAGTTGGTTCAAAATGTATTGTGATTTCAGAATTGGAAATTTCTTTTTTGATATTATTTTCCACCCGATTACTGATTTCATGAGCTTTGTCAAAACTGGTATCTCCTCTCAATGATATAGTTACATCGGCAAATATTGTATCTCCGGATCTCCTCATTAAAATGGCGCCAACCTCAATTACATCCTCAGTGTTTGAAATAATCTGTCTTACCTTTTTTACAAGTTCAGGCGAAATAATATCTGTTAATTCCTGTGAAGTTCTGTAAATCAATTTCAAACTTAGTACTGCTAAAACTCCTCCTAAGATTAAAGCTGCAATAAAATCACCACTATAGAATCCATAGGTTACCAGAACAATTCCCGCAATGGCAACAAGAGTGGAACCCAAATCCATTAGGGCATGATAAAAATCGGCTTTGAGAGTGGTCCCGCCAATTTTAGAAATTGATCTTCTCAAAATAACAATTCTAAAAATATCAACTCCTATAGTGTATAATCCTCCAATTATTGCAAAAAATCCTGGCAAAATACTTGGTGGTGGGCTTTGCAATCTGTTAATTGACTCGTAAATGAAAAAAATTGCAATCAAAAATATTGCAATTCCTCCAATTAATCCACCAAGGGACTCAATTTTTCCATGACCGTAAGTATGTTCTTCATCAGGTGGTTTTATCGCCATCCTAGCTGCCAATAGAAGGATAACTGTGACCATACTGTCTAGTAAAGCGTGAATGCTGTCTGTGATTAATCCCAAACTATTGGAAATGAGTCCGAAAATTAGTTCTACTAAAAATGCAGAAAATATCGCAACAAGGGATATTTGAAGAACTTTTGTTCTCTGAACAAACATTTCCATTTATTTCAAGTGTCAGTTCTATCTATTACATGTATTCTAAAAGGAGGAATAATACGACAAGATTATTTGGTATTAACGAACCAATTAATTTATCATGGGTAAAAAATTCCTTCTTTTGCTGAGCTTTTCATTATTGCTAATTCCAATTTCTCAAGCTGATGCTGCCATGAATCCCAACTTGACAGTTTCTGCTGAAAATTCAAAATTTGATAATCATTTTTCAGGTTCTATGGTAATTGAGGTTGTAATTCGTGATTCAAGCATTGGGGATACTGATGAAGGAAAAGGTGAACCTGATGTAACTATAAACGGAAAATCTCTTAGAATGGTTCAAGCCACAGATGGGAATTGGTATGCTTATTTTGCTAATGTCGATAGAGCAAAGATTGCTGATTCAACTGTAGGTAAAGAAGGAGAAGGACTTGACTTTGGTGTTTTTTGCGACAGAAATACCACTTCCTTAGGAATTGATTTATCTGAAACGGACGGAGTTGCCATTCCATATTCAAGTGGTTTAGATGTAGGGAGTTTTACTAATGGAAAAGTATCTTTTACTTCTTGTACTGGAACCTTAGACAATTCTGGAATAAATCAAAATAATGTTGTTAGAAAAGCAAAAGCAATAAACACGAGTATTCCAAATGATTCCCCAAATGAATTAGGTGGACAAATTGGTGTTGATAACGATGCATGGCCATTCATTCAACTTTATTCATTTGATGATGTGACAATCCAATACAATCCAGGTGGAGGAGTTCAACAAGTAGACTTGGAATATGATGAAATTCCAAACATATCTTTAGAAATTGATCGTGATAACTACCCTCAAAACTCTGAAGTGTTTCTAACTGTAAATGACATTCAACTAAACCAAGATCCTACAGATGAAGATTCATGGACTTTTAACCTTGATTCTCCAAATGCAGTATTCTATCAAGCATATGATAACAATGGACAAGATGCTGCAAATGGTGGACCTGGTTTGGTTAATTTGAAATCATATCTTTCTGCTTTAGGGTTTGAAGGAAATGGAGTCGTATCAGCTGACCTTGGAAAAATTATGGAATTAACAACAAATTCTGAACAGAAGGAAACATATGTTACTGATGGATTGTCTTCTTTCTCACAAATCATTACACTTGTAGAAGAAGGTCCTTATTCTGGAAATTTTGATACTGCTGATCATAATGACAAATCCACAATCAGAATACTAGAAGATGCTCCACGAGGAGAGACAGGTCGAATTGAATATGATGATCAGTCAGTATCTGTATTATCTGGATTTTCAACAGCCTCTGTTTCCTTTGAACCATCTCTGAAAATTGGAGATGGTTCAACTTCTCTAAGAGCAGGTACAGAATTTCCAGTAATTCTTGAAGATCAAGATCAGAATACTAATTCAGGCGCAAGAGATGATCTTGATAATTTCAGAGACTCAGCTCTCATTCCTACCTTGGAAATAGGGAATCCAGTCACCCTCGAATCTGCCTCAAATGTAAAATTTTACACAAATTCAAATGATGATTTATCAAGTTCTGGAATTTCTGCTGGTTCTTCTGTGCCTGATAAAAATTCTGATAGGCTGATAATTGATACATCAAAATTGGGTAATTCTGATTTTGAAAAAATTTCCTTCAACCTTGGAATTTCCGCCTCTAATTTGAAATCTACTTTGATTGATACATCAAAATCAAACTCCGATGGTACAAGTTGGCTAAATTATGATTTAAGATCTTTTTCAAGAGATTTGGAAGTAAATGATTTTTCAGACACTTCTATTGAACTCTTAATTGGAAGTTTAAGCTCATCTCCTATCACAATTGTAAATCCAGGCCAAATGGCATCTAGTGGATTTATTCAATTAAGTGATTCTGATATCCAAGAAATTTTTTCTGAAAATGGATCTGTTTATGTTGTAATCAATTTTGATGCTTCTGAAAATAGCTTTGGTGTAGGGAAAATCTCCAATGAAAACACCAAACAACCAATTGTAATGGATTTCTTTTCTTTTGGAATTGTAAATGGTGATGACGTAAATAACTCCATTTACAGATTTGAATTAGAAGAAACAAGTGACAATTCTTCTATCTTTGAAGGAACCTTGGAATATGCAGTTACTAATCAACTAAATATTTTTGATCCTAGTTTTATTCAAACGATAAGAACTATTGATGATGAAATAAAATTCATTGTTACTGATAGAATGGTGGATGAAGAAGGAGTATCAATTAATTATTCCGATTTAGCTGATGTTGGAGTAGTTATTACAACTTCTGTAAAGTCAGATATCAAAACTAATTCTGGAGGAGTATTTTTAGAGTCTACTACATACAGATTTGGCCAACCAGTAAAATTCACATTAATTGATCCTGATCTTAATTTGAAAAATGATCGTATTGACACTTACCAAGTAATCAACGATCCAAATTCTCCTTATGTGGATACTGTTGGCAGCAATGGAAATATTTTACTTGAAATTCTAATCAAAGATATTCGGTATCAACGATGTACAATCAACGGAGTAGAAACTGGAGGATTAGGTTCTACTGGATTTAGCCTGGTTGAAACAGATTATGATACAGGAGTCTTTGAAGGGGTTTTCAAAATGCCTTCACAAATTTGTGATAAATCTGGAACCAAATTGATCTCATCAGCAGGTGGAAGTTTAGATGCAAAATATTATGATGCACGTGATGCCTCAGGTGAGGCTAATATCTTCAGTCTTTCAGCCAGCAAGCAACAAAATCAATTTTCCAGTTTTCCTGGATTAAGTGAAAGCGAAATTATTCGACCAATTTCTGGTGGGTTGAAAGAAATTACTTTATCAGGAAATATTTCAAATCATAAGTTTGGTCTTCCTCTAATTGTTGAATTGGTTCGACCTGATGGTGCAACTCAAAACTTTGAGGCCTCCTTGACTAATTCTGGAGATTACAAAGCTGTCTTAACAATCGACAGCAATTCCTTAACTGGAAAATATGGGATTAATTTAACTCACAATGGATTGAAAGCAGGGTCTGTCTCGTTTACAGTGCTAATGCCAGACGTTCCAGATTGGATAAAAAATAACGCTAAATGGTGGTCAACAGATGTTATTCCTGATTCAGAATTTATTGATGGCTTGGAGGATCTAATCGATAAGGGAATTATTCGAATTCCATCCTCTCCAAGTTCCTCGATGACAACGAACATTCCTGATTGGATAAAAACAACGGCAAAATGGTGGTCAGATGATCAAATTTCTGATGATGACTTTATACTGGCAATTGAGTTTTTGATAAAAAAAGGTATAATTCGAATATGATCTGGTCAATTTTTCTTTCATTTAATACATAAATACCCTCGAGCCTGATTCAAAATGAAAATGAGATTAGCTGGTTTTCTGATGTTTACAATATTATCCGTATCTATTCTATCTTATGGGTTCAGCGGTTCAGCTTTTGCAGATTCTCATAACATTCCACCCATTTCTGCTTCAACAGAATTACCATCATATGAAAACGGAGATAGAGTCTATGTAGATGGCTCAATTAGAGACTTTGATCCTGACATTCATTCTAACACTGCTCTAACTTATCGAATTACTGATACCACTGGCAATATAGTAACCATTGGTCAAATCTTACCTGATTCTAATGGAGACTTTAGTTTTAATTTTGTATCTGGCGGAAGTCTTTTCAAAGAAAGTGGAGATTATAATATTGAATTATTCTTTGGCTCAATTAAAGGAGAAACAAAAATGTTGTATACTGGAGGGGAATTTGAGCCCTCTTTACCCGGACAAGATAACGGACCAGGATCAGAACCAGAACCTGAGCCAGAACCTGAGCCAGAACCTGAGCCAGAACCTGAGCCAGAACCTGAACCAGAACCTGAGCCAGAACCTGAGCCAGAACCCACATGTGGTCCTGGAACTGAATTAGTTAATGGCATCTGCCAAGTTGTAAAAGATGAAGAACCATCTGGAGGCGGATGTTTAATTGCAACAGCTGCATACGGATCTGAACTTGCTCCTCAAGTTCAATTCTTAAGAGAAATTAGGGATAATACAGTTATGAGTACAACATCTGGTGCAGCATTTATGACTGGCTTTAACCAACTATACTACTCATTTTCACCAACAATAGCTGATATGGAACGGGAGAATCCATTATTCCAAGAAGCAGTTAGGATGTTTATTACCCCAATGATATCGACATTGTCTATAATGACTTTGGCAGAAGATGGAAATGATGCTCAAGTCTTAGGACTAGGAATATCTGTAATTGCATTGAACTTAGGAATGTATGTTGCAGCACCTGCAGCAATTGGATTTACAGTTCACAGACAATTAAAATCAAAAATTTAATTTCTGGACATACTTCAAATAATTATGATGTTTTTCTTTTTGGCATTTCTCTCCTCAATTTTTTTATTTGAGATCGAAATTGGAGTTATTGCTTTTATTGTAACACTTGTTGCAATTATTGTAGCTATAGTTGTAAAAGTTATGAAAAATAAAAAATTAGAAAGAACCAAGTCATAATAATAAAAGAAATTCTTGTAATTTCATAACTTTTCCTAGCATTCCCACTCTAAGTTATTATACTAAAAAGATTTAGAAAAATCAATGCAAATAGAATATGAAGAATTTGATACAATTGAGGATGTTTTCATGTATATGGCATCAGCAGCACCACCCATGAAAAATACTATGCCCGTTAATTCCTACAAAGGCTATGTGATGTCATTTATTCCATTAAGTGGATCAAATGGTGATACATATCTAATGATTTATGCAAAAGGCGAACTCGAACCTGGGATTTATGAGTTTGATGTAGCCTCCAAATCATTCAAAAAAGTTGATTCTATTGAAAGAGCAGATAAGAGTTATTTCGTATCTTTAACTCCAAAGAGAAATACCATTGCAGATGTTGCAATAGAAAAATTATAGTTTCTTTGTTTGAATTTTTGGTGCAGATACGGATCTGGCACGAGCATATTTGTCAATAATCTCATCTGGTGTTCGTCCATTGAAGAGATCTTTGCATAAACCTCTCAAATATCTCATTATCGCCCATGTTCCAGCTTTTAGAATTCCATACATGAAAACTTTCATGGGAGGGCCATAGGTTTTGTTTCTAAGTATAATTGGAATAATGTCATTAATTACACGTAGATTGTTTTCCCAGCATCTCCAAAACAATGTAAATTGAGCTTCATTTAGATTTCCAAAGTGCATGGAATTTTTCTCACTAAAGTCCTGATACAGTAACGGAGCAACTAATCCTCTAAAGTCCATCTCTCTGAAATCACTTATCATGTCAATTGTATGTTGAATGTCATCCGGTGTTTCGTCAGGCCATCCGATGATTATTGTAGCAGCAGGGAACCAATGATTTTCATTGAGAATTTTAGCTCCTTCTCTTACAACACTTCCCCATTCTTCAGGAGAAAATGGTTTCGTTTTTACACCAAGATGTTTTTTTACCAAGTTAGGAGCAACAGTTTCAATTCCTAAATTAGTTGCAAGCCATCTTCCAGTTTGGTCTTGTTGATTAATGTGAGAAATTTCTTGCATCAACTTTTCATCTGCTGCAACTGCTGAAAATGTCATATGTGTTGTACCTACAAAATTAGCACCTAATCCTTTGAGGCCACTCCATAGTTCTGTTATTGCATCTCTATTTGGAACAAAATCTCTATTGTCACATCCATAAAGCAACATTTCGTCAGAATGTAACCAAATAGAATCAAATCCATAATCTAGATTTATCTTTGCTTCGTGTTGTAGTCTGTCTAAGGGAAGATCTTTTTTGGATCTTTTGTTAACGTCACAAAAATCACATCCTCTACCACATCCTCTCATAGCTTCAATTAACGAATTAATTGTAGGTCCTTCAATTGTTGGAATATTTTGAATATTTCTTACAAAACAATGCATCAATTCTGGAGCATCTCCTTTTTCCAGATCATGGAATAAATCCAAAGCAAGCTCATCAGCTTCTCCTACCACAACAGTATCGATTCCATGAATTTTCATTCTATCTGATTTTGCTAGTTCCCATGCCCCGTTACCACCTACTACGACTTTGAAATCATATTTCTTTTTGAGCTGAATAATACTTGCACACATTTTTTTAAATTTCATTGCAACATAAGATAATTTTTCAGGTGACATTGTAGTTGTCACAGGAGCCATTCCAAGTGGATCCATTACATTAATTCCAACAACTTTGGTATCTGGCCCAATGGATTTTTCTAACATGTCAGGATTTGCAACAAATACCTCATCTCTGTTGTATCCTTGTAAAAGAGAGCTTTCTACCCTACGTAATCCTACTTGGGCGACTTTTGACTCTCCAGTTATTGGGTCTGTTTCTACAGCAGGACAGAATACTTTATCGAAAACCCATTCTGGTAGAACCTCATAAGGACCACATGCAATAAATCCATAAAGAAAATTTCCTCGATAATTAGTCATTAAGCTTCTATCAGCAGTAAGAACAATTCTTTTACCCGACAATATCATTCTGATTCGATTTGGCATGTTATATATGATTTACGAGAATTGACCCCTTTGATAGCAACAAAAAATCGAATTTTTTGTATTTTCTATTTTTTTAGGTTTTTCCAGACTGTCCTATTGGCAATATTTGCTGCAATGGCTCCTGCAGCAATACCTCCATCAATATTTACAACTGATAATCCTAATGAACAACTCTGAAGCATTGATGCAAGAGCTGCTATTCCTTTTTCCCCATATCCATATCCGATAGAGGTAGGCAATCCGATTACAGGAATGTCTACCAAAGATGAAACAAGGGTTGCAAGAGCCGCCTCCATTCCTGCTGCTACAATTATACAATCTACTTCTTCATTGACCATTTTTTTTAATATGGGAAATATTCTCTGAATTCCTGCTACACCCACATCATAACTGGTAAAGCATTTACAATTCATTGCCTCACACATCAATCTGGCTTCTTCTGCTATTGAAATATCTGAAGTTCCAGCTGTAATGATTCCTACTTTACCTCCATGCAATTTTATCGGTTTTTTATACAATAATAGAGATGAGGAATTTTTTCCGGTTTTTATTTTGATTTTTAATCTTTTAGAAAAGGAAATAATTTTTGAATAATGTTCTTTTTTTATTCTGGACACTACTAGAGAGTTATTCTTTTCCAAAGTGGCTTTGATAATTTTTTTTATTTCCTCTAATTGCTTAGTTTCGGCAAAAACAACTTCGGGAATTCCGCGTCTTTTCTTTCGATTTACATCTATTTGTGCTATGTTTTCAATTTTTTCAATCGAGTATAATGACAAAAGTTTCTTTGCAGTATTCGATGAGATCTTTCCTTTTTCTAATGAGTTTAAAATTTCTTCAATTTCCAATGATTGTTACAGAATTTTTGAATAAAAAAATGCTTAGATCTCAATTCCTGAGATTGCGTCTTTAACATTTTTTACACCTGCATCAAAAGCTGTTTTTTCTTCACTGTTTAGCTCTAACTCTATAATCTTCTCTACTCCATTCTTTCCTATTATTGCAGGAACTCCTATCGTAACATCGGAATGTCCATACTCTCCATCCAAAAATGTGGCTACTGGAATGACTTGTTTTCTGTCTCTTACGACTGATTCAACAATAGCAGAAATTGCATTTCCCGGTGCATGGACAGTTGCACCCTTGAGCTCAATTACCTTTGCTGCAACTTGTTTTGTATTTTGTACTAGTTCATCTAATTTCTCCTTTGGCAAGAATGTAGAAAGAGGAATTCCAGATACTGAGGAAAATCTTGGCAAGGGTAACATGTTTTCTCCATGCTCTCCTATCACTAAAGCACGAATTGAATCTCTAGAATGACCTGTAGCCTCATGTATGAATTGTCTAAATCTTGATAGATCCAACATTCCTCCCATTCCAAAAACTCTTGTTTTATCAAATCCTGATGCTTTGTATGTAACATAAGCCATTGGATCCAACGGATTTGTTACTGGAATAATCATTGAATCACTTGCATATTTTTTGATGTTTTCAACTACGCTTTTCACAACATTCGCATTAATTTTTAAAAGATCCATTCTGGTCATACCTGGCTTCCTTCCAGAACCTGCTACCACCACAACAATGTTGGAGCCTTGCATATCTGCAAAATTATTTGAACCTTTTACTTCTACATCAATCCCTTGCTCAGATAGCATGTGGTTGATATCCATGGCTTCTCCTTGTGGGAGTCCATCTACTACATCAAGAAGTAAAATTTGATCGTCTAATCTTTTTAATGCTGAAAATAATGCTGCATCTCCGCCTACTTTTCCAGATCCTATTATTGTAATCATAAAATTCGGTGAAAATTTTCGATAATTAAATCTAATGAAACTAAAATACACTTAGACAGAACTTATATGCATTTTTCATGAATTTTAATTCATGGTAATTGTTGTGGATCCCTACATTGCGGGAATTTCTGGGGATATGGCTCTGTGTGCCTTAATTGACCTTGGCGCAGATAAAAATAAAATCCTTGAAGGAATAAAAAAATGCGGTAAATTTTTACCCGATTCAACAATTAAAAAATTAGATTTTACCAAAATCGATAAACATGGAATACAATCCACATCACTGATTTTAGAAATTGAAGAAAACACTCACGAAAGAAAAGGCTCTGAAATCAAAGAAGCTATAAAAAATTCCTTAATTGAGCTTAATTTGTCTGCAAAAGCAAAAAATTTTGCAGAGGGGTGCATTAACTCTTTAATTTCTGCAGAATCTAAAGTCCATGGTATTCCAGAAGAATCTGTTCATTTTCATGAGGCGTCCAGCATTGACACTCTTATTGATGTTATAGGCGTCGCTATTGCATCAGATGATCTGAAACTTTTTGAAGACGAAATTTTTTCAATGCCCATTTGTGTGGGTAATGGCACAGTTTCATTTTCACATGGAGTCATGTCTAATCCTGCAAGTGCTATTTTAGAGATTTTCAAAAATTCAAAATTAATCATTCATGGACGCAATGCTGAAAGCGAGTTAACCACACCCACCGGTGCTTGCATTCTTGTAAATCTGACAAACTCTCCTATCAATTACTATCCTTCTATGAAAATTGAATCAATTGGATATGGAGCTGGGAAAAAAGATTTTGAACAATTCTCCAATGTTTTAAAAATTGTAAAAGGATTGAAGAAAAATACTTTTGATTCAGATTCAGTTATTGTTCTTGAAACAAATGTAGATGATGTATCCGGAGAAGTTTTAGGGAATTTAATAGAAAAAATGATGAATAATGGAGCAAAAGATGCTTTCATTACTCATGGAATTACGAAAAAAGGAAGGCCAACTAATCTTGTAAAGGTAATCTGCGATAATGAAAATTATGATAGTCTTGCCAGTATCTTAATAGATGAGACAGGAACTTTAGGCATACGAGTTACTCTCTCTGATAGGATAATTCTTCCACGTTCTATGCATCAGATAAAATTAACTTTTGATGGAAAAGAATTCGATATCAAATACAAGGTTTCATTTTTTCAAGGCAAATCAAACTTTAAGGTGGAATTTGATGATTTGAAACTAGTTTCAGATTTTCTTAAAAAGTCAATTAGAGAAACAGAATCATTGATTAGAAAAGAAATACTCAAAAGGAATGTAGGAAATGGCCAAACTTGATGATCTTGTAAATTGGTTTGAGAACAAAAACACTGTCTTAATTGCCCTGTCAGGGGGAGTTGATAGTGCCCTAGTAGCATATGCTGCTTTTCAAAAATTAGGCTCCTCTGCAATTGCCGTCACAGCTGATTACAAAACTCTATCTCAAGAAGAACTTGACACATCAAAACAAATTTGCAAAGAAATAGGAATATCTCAAATTCTTTTAGATTACAATGAATTGGAAAACGAAAATTTTGTAAAAAATGATTCAAATCGGTGTTTTTACTGTAGGCAGGAATTAGGAAATCATCTCGTAAATTTGGCAGGAGAGAAAAAAATTGATTTTATTGTAGATGGGACAAACGTCGATGATCTGGGCGATTACAGGCCAGGAATTGCTGCCCTAAAACAAAATGGAATACGTAGTCCATTAGTTGAAAAAAATTTTACCAAATCTGAGATTAGAACAATTGCTAAATCTGTAGGACTGTCTGTTTTTGACAAACCATCAAACTCCTGTTTGGCCTCTAGAATTCCATGGGGGCAGCAGATAACCTCTGAGCGATTAGCACGAATAGAATATGGTGAAAAAATGGTAAAACAAACTACAAAATTACAACAAGTTAGAGTTCGTGATATTCAAGGTGTAGCAAAAATTGAAGTAAATAAAGAGGATATATCAAAATTACACTCTCCAGGAATTTTGGATGAAATTACACACAAATTGAAATTAATTGGATTTTCTGAAGTCATAATAGATTCAGAAGGATACAAACCCGGAAAAATTAACGTGATTGCTGATTGATTTATCTAGATAATGCTGCCTCCACACAAATTCATGGCGAAGTTTTAGATGCTATGCTTCCTTATCTTAAGGAACAATTCGGAAATCCCTCATCTATCCATCGATATGGTCGGCTTGGTCAAAAAGCAATAGGAAAAGCAAGAAAAGAAGTTGCCAAATTAATTAATGCAGAGCCATCTGAAATTTTATTCACTTCTGGTGGGACCGAATCAAATAATACTGCTCTACGTGGGATTGGAAAAAAAAATCCCAACTCTAGAATTATCACTTCCTTAATTGAACATGATGCTATCCTAGAGCCATGTAAAAATCTCGAAAAAGATGGATTTGATGTTGTTTATTTACCTGTAGATAAATTTGGATTGGTTGATCCTGCAACCCTTGAAAATAATCTCAATGAAAATACATCGTTAGTTTCTATAATGTTTGGAAATAATGAGGTGGGTACCATTGAACCTATTTCTGAAATAGCAAAAATTTGCAGAAAAAGGAATATCATTTTTCATACAGATGCAGTTCAGGCAGTAGGTAAAATCCCCATTGATGTGAAAGAATTGGGAATAGATTTGTTATCAATGTCTTCTCATAAAATTAACGGTCCAAAAGGAGTAGGAGCATTATATGTTAAAAACGGAATTTCAATAGATCCTATAATTTTGGGAGGTGGCCAAGAGAAGGGATTGCGCTCTGGAACAGAAAACGTGGCTAATATAGTTGGGTTTGGCAAGGCATGCGAAATTGCAAGATTAAATCTCGTAAACAATATTTCTAAAATGACTGAATTACGAAATCACCTTTCAAATAAAATTCTAAAAGAAATTTCCAGTGTTACGCTAAATGGTGATCCTGACAAAAGATTGCCAAATAACGTGCACTTGACTTTTCTTGGTGTAAATGGAGAAGATCTTTTAATTAAATTAGACGAAAACGGAGTAGCCGCATCTACTGGCTCTGCATGCTCTGTTCACATACAAAAAGCATCTCATGTTCTTCAGGCCATGGGTTTCTCCCATGAACAAATTACCGGGTCTCTTAGATTAACTGTGGGAATTTCAAATACTATAGAAGAGATGGATGAAACTGTAAAAATTTTAAAGACAGTTGTAGAAGAACTTCGTGCCGTTTCTCCATTTAAAGAAAAATATTCTTTTTAACACAAAATCTAAATTTTAATTTGAAATTTATTTTTTGTAATTCCTATTACGGATACTATTCCGATTAGTAAAATAACCATTACCATTGATCCAAATTCGGGTATTACAAAAGTTCCAATCACTTCTATAATTGAGGTGCCCTCTTCAAAATTTATTGTAATCAATCTTAATTGATTGTTAGTTTCTGTTTCTTGGTAAGGAAATTGTACATTATCAAGCAAAACAATGAATATTTCGTCTTGACCATTTGGTTTTTCTGCATCTATTGATTCTCTTGGAAGTTTAAGGGATATACTTCCCTCATCAGGAGCATCAATTGAAATTTCTAGGGTGTAATCATCCGGAATGAGAATCATATCTTTGACCGTTCCTCCTCTGATGGAATATTCTACATCAAAAGTTCCACCATTTGGGATTTGGACTTCAAAACTATCTTTTGTTTCAAGAATTTCTTTTTTTGGTGTAAACTCAATTGAGGTTTCAGCAATGTTTCCTTCTCCATGGGAAACTCGCACTAGGTATTCTCCTTCTTGTTTCCAAGATGGTTTTTCTGCAATTATTGTATGAGAATAACTACCATCTTGTGCTGGGAAAAATTGAGCAATATCTATCATATTTCCTTCAAACCATACTTGAAGAATAATTGGAGTATCGGCAATTACCGTGGCCACTTGGCCTGAAATTACAATGGTATCTCCTTCATCATAATGATTATCATCTGTTTTAACTGTGAGAAAAGGAATGTCACTTTGTGCAAAAACAGGTATTGTAGATGACATTAACAAAATTAAAACTATGAAACCCCTACTGCTCACAAAAAATATGCTTAATTGTTTCTATATCTCCTTTACTATCTAAAATTAAAAAATGAAAAAAAGTTGTAGGTCTAGTATCTTGGCATAATGCTAAGTCTTGATTTTGCAGAAACTGCAATTATTGAGATAATTGCTACTGCTAGAATCAAAGCTGCAATTGCACCAAATTCTGGGACAACAAATGTTCCGATAATTTCAATCTCTTCTGCGCCTGCAAGGAACATTACAGAAATTTCATTTCCATTAATCTCTACATCATCCCATTCTTCTCCATCAACAAGTACCATAAAGGCACCGTCGAGAACGTTCTTGGATGGATTTAATGTGAGTGTTCCATCTTCATTTGCACTAATGTTTACGATAAGAGAATTATCGTTAGTGTTAACAGATGCTCCTGTTACCACTCCTCCTGAAATACTATATGGTACACAATTACCCATTACGGATAATTCTGATGTGCCACATACTTTGCTTGGTTGTCCAGGTGTTGGTTTGGAAACCATTCCATTTACTAATTCTACCAATACTTTGTTGCTTTTCTCAGCACTTCCATAATTGGCTTTAATGAAATATGTTCCATCATACTTCCAAAGATTACCTTCTGTACTGAATGTGGTTCTAAAATTCCCCATATCATCAACATCCACTTGGTCAATTGTGATAACTGAATTTAATGAACTCATAACAGTAAGTGTTACTGGAACCCCAGAAACTACATTTGCTACACGGCCTTCTACTATAATTGTGTCCTTATGATCATATGTTGCTTTATCTGTCCAAAGTGAAATCGGAATATCTTCCAACAATAATTGCTTTGCAATTATTCTTGGATCATCTAATTCACAATCAGGACATGCTGATTGAGCATATGCTGATGACACAGTTAAAGTACCGACTGCAGTCAAAACGGCCAGTAGCGCGAACGACGTACGGTTGTTCATCTTGTATGCGATTCACAAGAATCTCTATTTATGTATATTTAAAAATTGAAAAAAGTATGGATCTAGTATCTTGGCATAATGCTAAGTCTTGATTTTGCAGAAACTACGATTATTGACATGATCGCTACTGCTAAAATCAAAGCTGCAATTGCACCAAATTCTGGAATAACAACACCGTCTACAATTTCAACTTCTACTGAAGCTTTATGATCTGGAGATTCACCTTGCTGTGCTGATACGGTATAGATTCCGTCTTGTGTCCAAAGTGGACCACCGGTTGTAATGTCTTTGGCAAATTTACCGTCCAAATCTGGTGTGATTTGTTCTACAGATACAACATTTCCATTTGGAGCAATAACTTTCAATGTAACATCCAAATTAGTTCTATCTGAGCTTCCGATAATTCCTATCGTGGTAGAACCTTCCATAGCATTTGCTTTCATTGTAAGTCCTTTTTTAGCAACTTCTTCTTGTGCTGGAACAAATATTCCTGTTACTAAATTAGATTCTGTTTCTAAAGTTTCAAGTGTCATACCATCGATTATTTCGACTGATACTGACATTGTGTACAAGGGATTTGCTCTTACGCCTTGCATAGCTTCTATTGTGTAGAAACCATCTTGACTCCATGATGGACCTATTTTGAATTCTGTGGAAAAGAATCCTTGTGCATCTGGTTTTATTTGATCTGCTGCCAAGACATTGAATCCATCAGGTGATGTTACAGTAAATGTAATGTCTGTTACCTGTGATGCTGTTTGACCGTGAATTTTGATGATATCTGATCCATCTGCAGCTTCTGCAGTCAAAGACATTCCTTGAAATTCTGCAAAAGCATCTTGCTGTATTGAGTTTAATGACAAAACTGAGAATGCCATTAGAACTAAAGCAATAGATGTTGTTGAATATTTAAAATTCATCCTGATTCAACACGCGCTATATGGCTATTTATATATTTAAAAAATGAAAAAAAGTTGTAGGTCTAGTATCTTGGCATAATGCTAAGTCTTGATTTTGCAGAAACTGCAATTATTGAGATAATTGCTACTGCTAGAATCAAAGCTGCAATTGCACCAAATTCTGGGACTACATGTGTACCGATAATTTCAATCTCTTCAGCACCTGCTGGGAATGATATAACTAGAGTTCTGTCTGTGGATGTCATTGTTTCATCAAAGTCAACTTCTTCACCATCAACTAAGACGAAGAAATCATCATCCTCATCTCCAATCTTTGCATCAATCAATTCTCTTGGCAAGGTAATGGTTAGTTGACCATCATCTGTTGCATCTATTGCTATGATGAGAGAATTTGCGTCTACATCAGGCGTAATTGAGATAAGTTTTCCACCTGTGATTTCGTATCCTACCATAAAGTCAGTTCCAGCTACTGGTACAAGACCTTCTGGGCCAGACACTACGGAAGAACCTCCAAAGGTAAACGTGGTCTCAGCAGTTCGATTTTCGGTTCCATACAATACTTGAATCGTGTATTCACCACTTTGTTTCATGAGTGAACCTCCTGCGGAAAGCTCTGCGCTGAAGGTTTTATCTGATCCAACCATAACTTGGTCGATAGATACAAGATTTCCGTTAGGAGCAATTGTCATGACGCTAATGGCATAGCCGAAAAGAATTTCACTTACTTCTCCTGTCACCATGATTGTTTCACCCTCTGAATAGGATGTCTTGTCAGTAGTAACAACGATTGGCTGTACTGTTTGTCCAAATGCTGGTGCCATTCCAATACTTGCAACCATGATCGCAAATAAGGCAAACACCGATAGATGAGTATTCATCAATTGTACGCTCAAATTTATACTATTTAACGTTATGAAAAATATAATTGACTAAAAAGAAAAAACCCTGACGAATTTCAGATTAGATATATATTAACCTCAAAGCGAAAATTTGACAGTTTGTGTGTATTATTTATCGCTACATCTAATGTTCGTCGTGAGGTTATGAAAATTGGCAACTAAGAAAAATCAAATCCTTGTACCTGACCATGTTTATGTTCCAAAACATGAGATTATATCCAAAAAAGAAGCAGAAGATGTTTTAAAAAAATACAATTGTAAACCCACTGAATTACCATTAATTTTTGTAAATGATCCCGCAATTCTGGAGCTTGGAGTAAAACCAGGAGACATGATAAAAATTACTAGAAAAAGTCCTACTGCAGGAGAGAGCCTTTACTATAGATACGTGGTGGAAATTTAGATGGTAGATCCTTCAACTAAACGCTGGCCAATTATTCAAGACATTCTCAAAAGAGAAGGAATTGCAAGACAGCATCTTAATTCATTTGATGAATTTTTGGAAAGAGGTCTTCAAAGTATCATTAACGAAGTCGGACAAATTGAAATTGAGAATGCAGAATATCCATACAAAATTCAACTAGGTAAGGTAAAACTACAACAACCAAGAATGATGGAGCTTGATGGTTCTATTACTCATATTACTCCTGCAGAAGCTCGACTAAGAAATGTTTCATACTCTGCACCTGTCATGATGGAGGCAAGTGTGATTGAGGATGGAAAAATTCTTGAATCAAGATTTGTACACATCGGAGATGTACCAGTTATGGCAAAATCAAATGCCTGTATTTTGAATAACTTTTCATCCCAAAAATTAGTTGAACATGGAGAGGATCCTAATGATCCTGGTGGTTACTTTATCATTAACGGTTCTGAAAGAGTAATTGTTGGATTAGAAGATCTTTCTTACAACAAAATAATTGTCGATAGAGAAACTGTTGGTGGAAATATTGTTTTCAAAGCTAAAGTATATTCTTCAATTGTTGGTTACCGTGCAAAATTAGAACTAGTAATGAAAAATGATGGTCTTATTGTAGCTAGAATTCCTGGCTCTCCAGTAGACATCCCAGTTGTAATTTTAATGAGGGCACTTGGATTAGAATCAGACAAAGAAATTGCAGCAGCAGTTTCTTTAGTTGATGAAGTTCAAGATGAATTAGAAGGGTCATTTGAAAAAGCAGCCGATGTTCCAACATCAAAAGACTCAATTGTGTATATCAGTAAACGTATCGCTCCAGGTATGTTAGAAGAGTTCCAGATAAAAAGAGCTGAAACTCTTTTGGACTGGGGTTTATTACCACACTTGGGTAAACATCCAGAAAACAGAAAAGAAAAAGCACAATTTTTGGGAGAAGCTGCTTGTAAATTATTAGAGTTAAGACTAGGTTGGATTGATCCTGATGACAAGGACCATTATGGAAATAAGGTTATCAAATTTGCAGGACAAATGTTAGCAGATCTTTTCAGAACTGCCTTTAGAAATTTGGTCCGAGATATGAAATACCAATTAGAGAGATCTGGACAAAAAAGAGGAATCAATGCAGTAGCTGCGGCAATTCGTCCTGGAATTATTAGTGATAAATTAAACAATGCAATTGCAACCGGTAACTGGGGTAGAGGAAGAGTAGGTGTAACACAACTACTTGATAGGACAAATTATCTTTCAACAATCAGTCATCTTAGAAGAATTCAATCTCCTCTAAGTAGAACCCAACCAAACTTTGAGGCAAGAGACCTTCACGCTACTCACTTTGGAAGAATTTGTCCAAGTGAAACACCAGAAGGCTCAAACTGTGGCCTTGTTAAAAATCTCGCACTTTCAGGAATTATTTCAGTTAACATACCATCTGAAGAAATTGTTGAAAAACTATACGATCTTGGAACGGTACATTTCTTTGATGCAAAAGAGGACTTGAAAAAAGATGGAACCAGAATATTTGTTGATGGTCGTCTTATTGGATATTTCAAAGATGGCGAACAACTAGCCGAGTCCCTAAGAGAGTTAAGGAGGAATTCAAAAATTCATCCACATGTTGGAATTTCATTCCATCAATCAGATGTTGAAGGTGCAACAAAAAGGCTCTATGTAAATTGTAATGCAGGTCGAGTTCTTAGACCGTTAATAATTATCAAAGATGGCAGATCATTACTCACTCAAGAACTTTTAGACAAAGTGGCAAAGAAACTTCTTTCATGGAATGATCTTTTGAGAATGGGAGTTCTTGAATTAATTGATGCAAATGAAGAAGAAAACTGCTATGTTACGTTAGATGAAAAAGATACCAAGAAACACACCCATCTTGAAGTATTCCCACCATCAATTCTGGGAGCTGGCGCTTCTATTATTCCATATCCAGAACACAACCAATCTCCAAGAAACACATACGAATCTGCAATGGCAAAACAAAGTTTAGGATTTTCCACACCTATGATGAATACCAGTACATATGTCAGACAACACTTGATGCTATATCCTCAAACTCCTATGGTAAACACAAAAGCAATGAAATTACTTGGACTAGAAGACAGACCTGCTGGTCAAAATTGTGTTGTTGCTGTTTTACCTTTTGATGGTTACAACATTGAAGATGCAATTGTTTTGAGCAAGTCTTCAGTTGATAGAGGTTTAGGAAGAACATTCTTCTTTAGAGTTTATGATGCAGAAGCAAAACAATACCCAGGTGGAATGCGTGATAATTTTGAAATTCCTAATGCTGAAGATAACATTAGAGGATACAAAGGCGAAAAAGCATATCGTCTTTTAGAAGAAGATGGTGTTGTAGCAGCTGAGGCTTCAGTAAAAGGTGGTGACATCCTAATAGGAAAAACAAGTCCACCAAGATTTATGGAAGAATACAGAGAGTTTGAATCAACTGGACCATACCGACGTGATACTTCAATTGGTGTTAGACCATCAGAGACTGGTGTAATAGACACTGTCGTAATGACTCAATCAAATGAAGGTGGAAAAATGTATAAAATTAGAGCAAGGGATATGAGAATCCCTGAGATTGGAGATAAATTTGCATCAAGACATGGGCAAAAAGGAGTTTTAGGTATTTTAGCTAAAGGAGAAGATTTACCATATACTGCAGATGGAATTTCCCCAGATGTTTTGATTAATCCCCATGCTTTCCCATCTAGAATGACAGTAGGGATGATGATGGAATCTATTTGTGGAAAAGCAGGTGCACTAAGAGGAAGTCAATTTGATGGTTCTGCATTTGTTGGAGAAAAGATTGAAGAAGTAAAGCCTGTCATGGATGCAGCAGGTTTCAAATATTCTGGTAAAGAAATAATGTATGATGGACGAACTGGAAAAGCATTCCCAGTAGAAGTTTTCATTGGAGTTGTTTATTATCAAAAACTACATCACATGGTTGCAGACAAAATACATGCAAGAGCAAGAGGTCAAGTCCAAATGTTAACTAAGCAACCAACTGAAGGAAGAGCAAGAGGTGGTGGTTTGAGATTTGGAGAAATGGAACGAGATTGTTTAATTGCTTATGGTGCTTCCATGATTTTAAAAGATAGATTACTAGATGAGTCTGACAAAGCTGATATCTTTGTTTGTGAGAGATGTGGATTAGTTGCTTATCATGATGTTAAACAAAGAAAATATGTTTGCAGAGTTTGTGGTGATAAAGCCAAAGTATCTTCAGTCTCTGTTGCATATGCATTCAAATTATTATTACAAGAAATGCAGAGTTTGAATGTGGCCCCAAGACTATTGATAAAGGAGAAAGTATAATGTCTGTTCAAGCAATCAAATCAATTGACGGGATAAGATTCTCAGTATGGTCCCCAACTGAAATAAGAAAATACTCTGTTGCTGAAATCACAGCTCCTGAAACTTATGATGAAGATGGAATGCCTGTTCAAGGAGGATTAATGGATGGACGACTAGGAACCCTGGAACCTGGACAAAAATGTCTTACATGTGGAAACACTGCTGCAAGATGCCCTGGCCACTTTGGACATATCGAGCTTGCAGAACCAATTTTACATATTGCATTTATTGATAATATTCACAAACTATTACAATCAACTTGCAGATCATGTGCTAGATTAAGAGTACCTCAAGAAGATCTTGATGAATTCCAAGCAATTAAAGAAAAGCATTTGGCCTACACCCTAATCTCTCAGAAACGTATTCCAGAACAAATTATTGAAAAAGCAAAGAAGGCAAAAGAATGTCCTCATTGTGGAAAAACACAATACGAACTAATATTTACAAAACCAACTATCTTTGTAGAAAAGACAGAGATTGGAGAACACAGATTACTTCCAATTACCATTAGAGAAAGATTTTCCCAAATTACTGATGATGACTTGAAACTTCTTTCATACGATCCTGTCACTGCAAGACCAGAATGGTTTGTCCTACAGGCAATGCCAGTAGCTCCTGTAACGGTAAGACCATCTATCATCCTTGAAACAGGAATACGATCTGAAGATGATTTAACACACAAGATGGTAGATATCATTAGAGTAAATCAGAGACTAAAAGAAAGCAAAGAAGCAGGAACTCCGCCTCTTATTGTTCAGGATTTAGTTGACTTGTTACAATACCATGCAACTACTTACTTTGATAACGAAGTATCTGGAATTCCCCAAGCTCACCATCGTTCTGGAAGACCACTTAAAACATTAACACAAAGACTCAAAGGTAAAGAAGGAAGATTTAGAGGCTCACTATCTGGAAAAAGAGTAGACTTTTCAAGTAGGACTGTAATCTCACCTGATCCAAATCTCGATTTGTCTGAGGTCGGTGTGCCTGAACAAATTGCCATGAAGCTTACCATTCCAGAAATTGTCACTGAATGGAACATTGAAAGAATGAGACAACTTGTAATTAATGGACCAAACAAATTCCCCGGTGTAAACTATATTGTAAGACCTGATGGTGTAAAGATACGACTTGATTTTGTTGAAGACCGTTCAATAATTGCTGAGACCCTTGAAATAGGATATCTTGTGGAAAGACATCTTGCTGATGGTGATATTGTAATGTTTAACCGACAACCATCACTTCACCAAATGTCCATTATGGCCCACTACGTTAGAGTATTGCCAGGACGAACCTTCAGATTACATCCATCTGTCTGTCCACCATACAATGCAGACTTTGATGGAGATGAGATGAACTTACACGTTCCACAAAGCGAAGAAGCAAGAGCAGAAGCTATCTTACTTATGAGAGTTCAAGACCAATTAATCTCTCCAAGATATGGCGGTCCAATTATCGGTGCACTAAGAGACTTTGTAACTGGTGCATATCTTCTTACAAAAGATGATACTACTCTTTCAATTCAAGAATTTTCCAACCTTGCAATGTTGGGAGGTTATTCTGGACCACTTCCAAAACCCGGAACAAAAACAAAAGATGGTCCCGCATATACAGGAAAACAACTATTCTCCCTATTCTTACCTAAAGACTTCAATTATGTCATAACATCAAAATGGTCCAAAGGAACTAAAGGAGCACCAAAAGATGTAGTAATCAAACAAGGTGAGCTAATCAGCGGAGTAATTGACAAGGCTTCAATCGGTGCTGAAGAACCAGAAAGTGTTCTGCATAGAATTGCCAAAGATTATGGAAATGCAGAAGCAAAATCTTTCCTAAACTCTATCTTGATTATGGTAAAACAATACATTACTCATTATGGATTCAGTTATGGTTTTGCAGACTTGGAAATCCCTGAGAAAAACAAACAGCAAATCTTAGATGATATTCAGGAAACCTATGACGTAATTTCTGATTTAACAGATCAATATGAAAAAGGTACTCTAAAACTAACAAGAGGTATGAAACCAGAAGAAGCACTTGAAGCATACATTGTAAATGAGCTCGGTAAAGCCAGAGACAAAGCAGGAAACACAGCAGATCAATCACTTGATCAAAGTAATTCTGGAAGAATAATGGCAACAACCGGAGCTAGAGGCTCTGCATTGAATATTGGTCAGATGGCAGGTGCATTGGGACAACAATCAAGAAGAGGAAATAGATTACACTCTGGTTATCATAATCGTGCTTTACCCCACTTCCAGGAACACGAAACAAATCCTGATGCAAAAGGATTTGTAAAATCAAATTACAGAGAAGGTCTATCAACACTAGAATTTTTCTTCCATGCAATGGGTGGAAGAGAAGGTCTGGTAGATACAGCAGTTAGAACCCAACAGAGTGGATACATGCAGCGTAGATTGATTAACGCACTTGAACACATTAGGTTAGAATATGATGGAACAGTTAGAGATCCTCATGGACATATCATCCAATTCCTATATGGAGAGGATGGTATTGATGTGGCAAAAAGTGATCATGGTGAGGCATTTAACATCAATAGATTAATTGAATCTCAAACCATTGTTGACTCTGGAAAGAAGGCAACAAAAGATGAGATTGAGGAAATTACCAAAAAATACACAAAAACATTCAATCCAAGATTGAAGAAACTTGTAACCGATGGCTTGATAGACTCAAAATTAAGCAAAGAAGGTGTTACTATTGTAGGTAAAAAAGGTCTTTCATTGTATAACAAGGCTAAAGTTGAACCTGGTCAAGCCGTGGGAATTGTTACTGCTCAATCAATTGGTGAGCCGGGAACTCAAATGACACTAAGAACATTCCACTTTGCAGGAATTAAAGAAAGAAACGTAACCTTGGGTCTTCCAAGATTAATAGAGTTAGTTGATGCACGAAAGAAACCAGTAACTCCAACTATGGATATTTACCTTGATGAAGAGTCTAAAAAATCAAGAGAAAAATCAATCGAAGTTGCAAGAAATATTTTACAAACCAAAATTACAGACTTGATTGAAGATAGTGAAACTGACTATAACACTGAAATCCGACTAATACTTAGTCCTAACAAGTTAAGAAACAGAGGTTGCAGCATAACTGAAGTAGAAACCGCATTACAATCTAACAAAAAATTCAAGACAGAAACAACTGGGGAACTAATTACCTTAAAACTGGTTGAAGAATCTGATGCACCTACTGTTATTGCAATTAGAAACAAAGTTCTCAATTCTACTGTAAAAGGAGTTCCAGACATTGCTCGTGTAACTTTGGTACAAAAAGATGATGAGTGGATAATCCAAACAACTGGATCAAACATTGCAAAAGTTCTTGAAGTAAAAGGAATTGATAAGAAAAATGTTAGAACAAACAATGTATTTGAAATTGCAGGAACTCTAGGAATTGAGGCATCAAGAAATGCGTTGATTGATGAGCTAAACAATACTCTTGGAGATCAAGGATTGGAAGTTGATAATAGGTACATTATGTTAGTAGCCGATTTGATGTGCTCTAAAGGATACATGCAACAAATTGGACGTCATGGAATTGCTGGAACTAAAGACAGTGTTCTTGCAAGAGCAGCATTTGAAATCACAGTACCTACAATAGCTCATGCTGCATTAGGCGGAGAGATAGAGCAATTGAAAGGTATCACTGAAAATGTTATTGTCGGAAGTAACATTCCAATTGGAAGTGGTACTGTTGACCTTTACATGCAGGTTAGTAAGAAAAAACAATAGTTAGTGAAGTAGATGGCCGACGAAATTTCTAATCTGATGAGTCAAAGTAAAGACAAATCTGTTTTATTACGACTTAGAAATAACAAAACTGTAAAGGGAAATCTTGTAGACTTTGATGTTCATATGAATCTGACACTGAATGATGCTGAAGATGTTTCAGAAGAAAACCCAATAAAATTAGGAAAAATTCTTTTACGTGGTGATAATATCTTGGCAATTTCTTTACCAGATGAAGAATCCTAGAAAATTAATTCCAAGTCAAAGATTAAATCAAATCAAATAGTTATTCTCTTAATGTTACAATATTTTTTAATTTTTGCAATTTTTTTCACTCCTGCTTTTGCTCAACAAATTCCTGACTATGAAAAACCATATGCTCCAATTTTTACCGATAAACCTTCCTACTCTTGGACTGATAAAATGAGAATTACAATTTTAGCGCCTAGCTGGAATACTGATAGGCATTTGATTGATACAATTGGAGATGACAATTTTAACCCCATAAAAATTTCAACCAATGAAAAATCCCTTGAACCTTATAGATTCACTGAAACTGGAACTAACACCGGTATATTCACAGCTGAAGTTACATTAACTGGATTTCTTCATGATGTTGACGGTGATGGTGAGTTTGACACCATGCCACGGACTTTGGGCAATGGGCCCACAAGTGGATTTTTGGAAACAGAAAGAGATTCTGCTATCACAATTTCATTTGAATTTGCCGATGGAGTTGTTCTAACTGAATCGGTTCCTGTATCTTGGAATTTAGGGGATACTCAATTCTCTGAAAGTAATTATCTTTCTGATAAAACTGCCATGATTAGAGTAATAGATCCTGATCTTAATCTTAATCCTGAGGCTTTAGATACCATTATGGTAGAAGTATCTTCGGATTCGGATTTAGCTGGAATTGATGTTGATGCTGTTGAAACTTCAGAAAGTTCAGGTGTTTTCGTTGCTACAATTTCATTTACTCAAAACTTGTCTTCAAGTGGAAGTAGATTGTTAGCTTTGCCAGGAGATGGAATTTATGCAAAATATATTGATTATACGTTGCCAAAACCATACACTACTGCAGATAATTTAGAAATCATTTCATTATCAAAAGTAAATTCATCAATTCCAACATTAGAACGTGTTTCTAATCTTCCAATCTCTTTTACCAATAGCATGGGAAACCAACTTGATTCTTTTGGCGTTAACAACAGGATTCAAATTGTTGGATCTATTATCAATGAACAAAATTTTGATCAACCATTTGTATATTTAATTCAGGTAAAAGATCAAGATGACAAAGTTGTATCCCTCTCCTGGGTTTCAGGAAATCTTTCGGGAAATCAAAATCTAGATGTTTCTCAATCTTGGCTTCCAAAAAATTCTGGAAATTTTACCATTCAAACTTTTGTTTGGACTTCTTTGTCAGAGCAAATACCCCTTTCTGATTTTTTATCCACATCAATTAACATCAAATAGATAAAAGTATAATTTCTACGTGATTATTAAATACAAAATTACGATTTTAGATATGTGCTAGGAAACAAAGTGTGGATGCTGCTAGTGGTAGCCGTAGTATCTTTATCTTTAATTTCGGAAAGCTTTGCACAGGATATTTTAGTTGATTTTGATAAATCAGAATACAAAACTGGAGACAAATTGACACTTTCTGGAATTATTCCAGAATTCACTATGCCGATAGTTGCTGTTAGTGTTTATGATCCAAATGGAAAAATTTTATCTGCAAATAATTTAGAATTGGATGAAACGGGATCTTTTTCTAAAGTAATCTCTTTAGATTCTCCATTCTATGATATTTCTGGAACCTACAAGATAAAAATAGACTACAAGAAAATTAGTCAAGAAGAGATTTTTGTAATTAATGGGGGAGAAATCTTACCGGATCCAATTCTAAACGATGATATTATTCCTGAAATTATTTTATTGACCACAGAAAAAGAAGTGTATACAGATGGGGAAACTGTAAAAATTTCTGGGCTAGTATCCTCATTGGAATCTCCAACTGTGTTAATTGGAATTTATGATCCATTTGGAACTCCAGCAGGATTTTATTTTGGAACAATTGACAAAAATTTAGAATTTTCAACTAGTTTTCTAGTCAAGGCAGGTGTTAATTTCAAATTAGATGGCGTTTATTCTGTCAAGGCTCATTATGCTGAAAAAGAAATTACTACAAATTTTGAGTTTTTTGAAACTATAACACAACCAACTGACGACATAACACAACCAACTGACGACATAACACAACCAACTG
>JACEMX010000048.1 GCA_013867335.1 Candidatus Nitrosomaritimum aestuariumsis | reverse complement strand
CCTTTGTAAATACTCTAAACCCACAAATACATTTGATTTCAGGTAGTCTTGATAGTTCTGTGTTTGAGACGTTTGTGCCACATCTTAAACAAGAATAAACTACATCAAATGTCTCTTGAGGAGACTCTTCTATTTCCTCTTCTTCAAAGTTTTCATCGACCATGTTTATCATCAAAATTTCTATAATTTAAGGCATTACCAAACTATGTCAGAGACAATTCAATGTAGACATCATCAGGGATTTTGAGTCTCATTAGTTGTCTGATTGCTTTGTCATCTGCATTTATGTTGATTATTCTTCTGTGCATTCTCATTTCCCACTTTTCATAAGTTTCAGTACCGTTACCACAAGGAGATTTTCTTGTTGCAACATGTAGTCTTTTTACAGGAAGTGGAGTTGGACCTTTAACTTTGACACCGGTTTTTTTCCCAATACCCATGATCTCACCACAAACGCCATCTAATTTAGGGAGACTCGTTGAAGTGAGTTTAACACGGGCAGTTTGAGTCATCTATAATGCCCTATGGTGTATATTTTTCAGTAATTTCCTTGACGATTCCTGCTGCAATAGTTGCACCCATGTCTCTGAGTGCAAATCTACCCATCTCAGGGAATTCTTGGAAAGTTTCAATTGGAGTTGGTCTTACTGGTCTAATTTTCACAATTGCAGAATCTCCGACTTTAAGGAATTTTGGATTTTCCTCATCTACTGCACCAGTTGCTGGGTTTATTTTTTGAACAAACTCAGTTACAGTTGCTGCAACTTGGGCAGTGTGACAGTGCATTACTGGAGTGTAACCAGGTGCAATTGCCGTTGGGTGATGAATTACTATAATTTGTGCTTTGAATTCTTTTGCCACAGTTGGTGGTGCGTCAGGGGTTCCAAGTACGTCACCTCTCTTGATATCTTTCTTTTCAATACCTCTTAGGTTGAAACCAATGTTGTCTCCTGCTTCTGCAGTTGGCATTTCAGTGTGGTGAGTTTCAATTGATTTGATTTCACCTTGAGCACCTGCTGGCATTACAATGATTTTCTGTCCTGCCTTCATGGTTCCAGTTTCAACTCTACCTACAGGTACAGTTCCTACACCGGTAATCGTATAAACATCTTGAATTGGTACACGAAGTGGTTTTCCTACTGGTTTTTCAGCTACTGTAAAGTCATCAAATGCTTCAAGTAGTGTTTTTCCTGAATACCATCCCATGTTTTCGGATTTTTTAACTAAGTTGTCACCTTTCCATCCAGATACTGGAATGAATGGGACGTTTTCTAGTTTGTAACCTACAGATTTTACTAATTTTTCGCCTTTTTCTTTAGCTACTTTGAATGCTTCTTCTGAATAGTTGCTGTCATCCATCTTGTTGATTGCAACAATTAGTTGACCTACACCCAATGTCTTAAGCAAGAATGCGTGTTCTCTTGCTTGACCACCTGGTGCAATTGCAGTATCGGTCTCACCTTCTTTTGCAGAAAGTACTAAGACTGCTGCATCGGCCTCAGAGGCTCCTGTAATCATGTTTTTGATAAAGTCTCTGTGACCTGGTGCGTCAATTAGTGTGAAGAAATACTTTGGAGATTCAAATTTTTGGAAAGCAAGGTCAATTGTAATACCTCTTTCTCTTTCATCTTTAATGTTATCCATAACCCATGCATACTTGAAAGTATCACCTTTTCCGGTCTTCTCGGATTCAGATGCATGTGCTGCAATAGTTCTTTCATCTACAACTCCAAGATCCATCAAGAAATGACCCATAGTTGTTGATTTTCCATTATCAATATGACCTGTAACAATCAGGTTCAAGTGTGGTTTATCTGCCATGTCAAGTTCGTGTTCAAAGGGATTTATTACTGTTATGAATTTTTGAAAAAAATTACAACTTTTTTGAATATTTTTTAGATCAGATTATTTTCAAAACTACACATAAATCGAGGTGTCTTCGAGAACAATTATGAAAATTACAGTATCAGTAATCAAAGCAGACGTGGGTGGAATAGGTGGCCACACAAGACCAAGTGATGGGCTAATTGACGCAGTAAAAAAGACCATCAAAGCTTCTGAAGATTTGTTAATCGACTATTATATCGGATATTGCGGAGACGATGTCCATATTGTAATGTCTCACACACATGGTGTAGACAATAATGATATTCACAAATTGGCATGGGATGCATTCATGGCAGGAACTCAAGTGGCACGCGAAGAAGGCCTTTATGGTGCAGGGCAAGATCTGCTAAAAGATTCGTTTTCAGGAAACGTAAAAGGAATGGGTCCAGGTGTAGCCGAGATGGAATTTGAAGAAAGACCTAATGAAGCATTCACAGTATTTGCAGCAGATAAGACAGAGCCAGGGGCATTTAACTATCCATTTTACAGAATGTTTGTAGATGCACTAAGTAACACAGGACTAATTGTAAACAAGTCTCTTGCACGTGGTGTTAACATGAACATTATGGATGTTGAACAAGGAAAGATTGCAGAACTATCGTTATGGGAAGATAAACCATCAATTGAAGCTGCTTTGATGTATCCAGGTAGATACGTAGTCTCAACGGTCACCACAAAAGATGGTGAGCCAATTGTTGCATCATCAACTGATCGATTACACAACATTGCAGGAACATATGTCGGAAAAGACGATCCAATATGTGTTGTAAGAACACAAAAGAATTTTCCTGCAACTGAAGAAGTAGGAAGTGTCTTTAACAATCCACACTACGTTGCAGGAAACACAAGGGGTAGTCACAACATGCCATTAATGCCAGTAAAGCTAAACTCTGCAGCTACAATCAATTTCTGTATTCCAATTGTTCAAGCATTAGTGTTTAGTATGCACAATGGTAAATTTACAGGACCATTTGATGGATTCTCAACTCCTGACTGGGATTACGTAAGAGAGATTGCAACCAAAAAAGCACTTGCAATGAGAAGTCAAGGATTTGTTCATCCTGCAACTTTAGTGCCATCAGAATTAGAATACGCTGAAGGCTACAAGGCAAGAATGAGTGTTCTAGAAGAAAAAATGAAACCAGTAGAAGGAAGCTCAGACAATAGTGAGAAGAAAGAAAACTACGAGGATCCAGATTAAAACTAGTTCTTGTCAGAATGTATTTTGAGAAATAGTTAAATCGAAAAAGAAAGCATCAAAAGTGTTAGATGAAAAATATTTTAAAATTCTTTGATTGGAAAACTTACACATTTACGGCAATTGCCGTAATTGGGTTTTCAAATATCGTAATCCAACTATTTGGTGAGACCATTCCTAGTGTAATGATGACATTTTTCAAAAGTGCAGGAGAGGTGGTAATTTTGGGATCAGTCTTTTTGTTTGCAGTAGCATGGCTTCTAAAGGCAAAGCCACACAATCGACCTAAAAAATACAATGTGGTAGTTTTTGATGTGTATGGGAAAGAAAGCAAAATTGATGGTATTCGTACAGAATTTAAGACTCATGATGTGGCATGGAGCTTTATGAAGCAATACAAGGAAATGTATCCACTTTACAACTTTGCAATGGTATCAAAGCAACAAAAGTTAGAAAAACCTACTATCTTCAAGTACATCTAGACTCAAAAACAAATAATTATTTGAATACAAAGCAACATGTATGCCAGTAAAAATATTCAGTGGAGTAGAATACATTGTTGAAAAATCAGTTAATGATTTTATCAAAGATATCAAAGTAGTAGATATCAAAATAACCAGTCACTTAAACAAGAATGAAAAATCTCAGGTGATCGTTTTAATTCATTATGAAGGGCAGCCACCAAGTCATTCAACAGGACCTGGACTGTTATAGATTCAAACTTTTATTCAGGATCAAAACACAAGATTAGAGTGAAGTATTCTATTTTGGCTGAGTCTCTAAACAGGATGGAGTCAACTACAAAACGATTAGAGTTAACTCAACATCTTGTAGAATTGTTTGAAAAGACTCCTGAAGATGTAATATCAAAGATAGTTTATCTTTTACAAGGAAAACTAAGGCCTGACTTTGAAGGAATAGAGTTAGGAGTTGCAGAAAAACTTGCAATACGTGCAATTGCAAAATCATCAGGTATTGCAGTAAACAAAATCGAACAAGAGTACAGAAAGACAGGCGACTTGGGTCAAGCTGCAACTAAAATCTTAGAGCAAAAGACACAAACTACATTTCTTGTAGAAGATATTTCAGTTGAACGAGTCTATGAAACACTATTCAAGATTGCAAAGCTAGAAGGTGCACGCTCACAAGACATGAAGATGAAATACATATCCAGTTTGCTTAATGATGCAACACCGCTTGAGGCAAGTTACATTTTGAAGATTTTACTTGGCACGTTGCGTTTAGGTGTTGCAGAAAATACTGTAATGGATGCACTTGCAATTGCATACACTGGAAGCAAAGACAACAGAAAGGCTCTAGAGCACGCATACAATGTATCAAGTGATTTAGGTAAGGTTGCGCAAACCATTGCAGGTAAAGGACTCAAAGGAGTTGAAGAATTTCAGATTGCCATGTTTAATCCAATCAGACCAATGCTTGCAGACCGTGTAAAAAGTGAAGAAGAATCAATTGAGAAGATGGGAGAAGAATTTGCAGCAGAATACAAACTAGATGGAGAAAGAGTACAACTACACGTAGAAGGAGAAAAGGTAGTTTTGTTTTCTAGAAGTCTTGAGAACATTTCAGAATATTATCCAGACATTATTGAAAAGATTCCAAAGTGTCTTGCAGCAGATCAAGTAATACTGGAAGCAGAAGCAGTGGCAATTAATGAAAACACGGGAGAGTTTTTGCCGTTTCAAGAGCTTATGCACAGAAGAAGAAAATACAAAATAGAAAAAGCAGTATCACAGTATCCAATAACCGTTAATTTCTTTGATGTTTTGTTTTACAATGGCAAAAGCTGTTTAGAGTCAGATTATGGTGAGAGAAGAAAGCTGTTGGAAAAGATTGTAAAAGAAGATGACTTTGCAAAGCACATTCCGATGACCATAGTAAAGACAGAAGATGATGTTGAAGACTTTTTGGAGAACAGTATCAATTCCGGATGTGAGGGATTGATGCTCAAGATGCTTGACAAGCCATATCAGGCTGGTTCCAGAGGAAATTACTGGCTTAAACTAAAGCGTGAATATAGAAACGAGCTTGGAGATAGTTTAGACTTGGTGGTAGTTGGCGCATTTTTTGGGAAGGGGAGAAGAACAGGACGATATGGAACATTGCTTTTGGCATCATATGATAGTGACACTGATACTTTTACTAGCATTTGCAAAGTTGGAACTGGTTTTACAGATGAATATCTTGATCAATTATACCAAATATTATCAGACAAGGTAACACTGAAAAAAAATCCAAGAATCAACAGCGAGATGGAAGCAGATGTTTGGTTTGAGCCAGAACTTGTAATTGAGATTGTAGCTTCTGAAATTACTCTGAGTCCAATTCATAAGGCAGCGTGGGATGAAATGAGAAAAGGTGCAGGGCTTGCATTGCGTTTTCCAAAGTTTACTGGAAAAATTAGAGTTGAGAAATTTGCAGAGGATGCATCAACTAATGAAGAAGTAATTGCACTGTATAAGGGTCAGAAAAAAATAGCACACGACAAAAGTCTGATGTAGTTTACGCACAAAAAATATCTTGATTTCTTTGAGGATTTAAATTACCTAGGCTAGAGGAGTAATCTGTTATGTATAGCGGAGAACTTGAAGTTCAAGCTAAGAGAAAGGCAATTGCGGTTTTGCAAGATGAGATCAACAGAATCCTAAATGCATCAAGAGAACTCTCACAACTTCCAGAAATGATGATGAAAAAAGACAAGACTGGAATCAAAAACACACTAGAGCAAATTTCTACAATTGAAGAAGAAGTAGAAAACCTCAGACGAAAAATCACAAGAGAGGTAGCCGATGTTGGCGGATTAATCATGAATAGAGAAAACCTGCTCAACACTGCATATACCATGGATGAGATTGCAGGATACATTACAGGAATTTCATTCAAGCTATCAAATGTAAAGCCAGCAACCTTGAAGAGCTCAAAACTAGATGGAGACATTACAAAACTGATAGAGTTAGTAGTGGATCAAGTCTACAAGCTAAATGAGATTATCAGAAGTCTTAGCACAAACACTGCAAGTGCAATTGAACTGGCACAAGAAACACAGACGATAGAGCGAGAAATCGACCTCAAATACAGACAAGCAACCTTGAAACTCTTAACTGAAGTTACAAACACAAAGGAGCTTATGCTGATGAAAGACGTCATTGAGGGAATCGAAGAGATGGCAGACAAGTGTCAGAGAGTATCTGATTCATTCATACTGCTAGCACTAAGCCTATAATACAATCTTTTTTCATATTTTTGTTCTTTGAATATACAATTCATATACGCTGATTAATTTTTGCATTGTAATGAAGTGTGAGATGATTGAGAATCGTTTGATTGTTTGGAGTATCGAAGACTCTCGCAAGCTGTTTAGCAGTGGATACTATGGCAAACCAATTGGAATTCCAAAACCAAAGCCTGACGAGATTGACGTGCCACTAATATTAGATTTGATTGAAGGATTATACTTGCTTGAAAATAAAAAAATTACAATACACAAAGAAAAACAAAAAGTTGCAGTAGATGAGATGGTAGAGATTTGCAAAAATGAATACCACGACTTTGAAAAAAAATATCTTGTTTACAAAAATTTTCGTGACAAAGGATACATCATCAATCCCGGAATAAAGTTTGGTTGTGACTTTGCAGTGTACGAGAAAGGGCCAGGAATTGATCATGCCCCATTTTTAATTCAAGTGTACAACAGAAAAGACCCAATCACATCAACTGCTATTGTTTTGGCAGGACGTCTTGCAACTACAGTTAGAAAACAATTCATTTTAGCAATACCCAAAGGTAAAGACAAAGTTGACTTTTTA
>JACEMX010000128.1 GCA_013867335.1 Candidatus Nitrosomaritimum aestuariumsis | reverse complement strand
CCTGATTGCCTTTTTCGTTCTGCGAGGCTACGCAACCTAATCGCCAGATTTTACAACTAACGACATCACTTAGTATAGGAAATTGAAGTATTTAAGATATTGTATTAATTATTTTATAAAACAAGTATATTATTTGTAATATTTTTTAGACCAGAGATCATTTTTGAGAAAAATGAAGATCAAAGAATAGAATTTTCAAAACATGTAAAAAATTGAAAAAATCTTTGTGCAAATTTTAAAAAAATTTATTTTGACATGAACCATATGAAATTTGTTAATTGGCCTGATTAGGAAATACGTTGAATACCTAACGTTTTGTTTCAGATAATTAAACGGTTTGATGTTTGAAATAAAACTGCTGGGTGCCAATTAACATTAAATTGAAATTTTTTATTACTAGGAAAAGGTAACTCTAAAAATGGTAAAAAGCATATACATTCGAGAAATTATCACAATTCTAAAAGAACCAAGGCTTTGTCCAACGTGCAATAAAGAAGACAAATTAGAGAGCGGAATAATATCGGAAAATAGATCCGGAGGAAAAACAATACTATGTTCACGATGTGAAGCATTGATTGTGGTTACAAACCACAACTTGAAAGAAGTTGAATTATCTGCATCAAAAGATTTTATGATTATGCTAAAAGAACCACACTTAATCAGAAAGGTAACATACTGAATGTAAATTACAATTTCAAAAAAATAATTTTAAAATCTTCAAAATGATACCTGATTAATTTGTAATTTTTCTTATACTATTAATTGAGCGTTCATTTTTTTTCTGTGTCTACCATCAAAACTGGGCAAGAAGTATTCTCTACAATTTTCCTTGATACACTTCCCAAAGACAAAAGGCTTTTGATTCCCTTGAGTTTTTTTCTTTTTGCCATTACAACCAAATCTATTTTCTGGCTTTTTATGCACTTGAGAATCTCTTCAGCTGCCAGTCCTGTTACAACTCTCTGGCTGGATTGTATACCTTCTTTGTTACATATTTGTGTCCGTTTTGACATTTCGTTCTCCATCACCTCCTTCATGTCTTTTGTTATCTGTGCAAATTCTTTTTTGACCTTGGCTGCTTGGGAAGAATGAAGTGACAGTACTGGTATATGTGGAAAGTCTTCAATAACATTGAGTAAAATTATTTCTGATGCCGATGATTTTGCAATATGAATTGCATGCTTGAGCGACAAATCACCTGCTGAAGTGCCTGCGTGTGGGACTAGGATTTTCTTATACATTATTCTGATTGAATTAGATTATCATATAATATCATGTCGTAGTTTTCAAGAGTTTTTTCATCTTTACTGGCAAACAATTTCACAAAACTAACGAATTGTGTCAAAGGCTTCTTTCAAAATTTTCTTAAGATCAGACAAATCTTGCTCTAGATCCACTTGGATGATTTGAGGCTGCTCCTTACGACTCTTTTGGATCTTGATGATAATGGATTTTTCTTGAGGGGCAACATCTGCAAACCATCTAAAGGACATTGATTTTCCAAATACAATCCTATGCATCCTAATGTCCTCTACTACATTTTCTCCCAAAGAAAAGCAGTATGTTCTAATCAGATCAAAGAGAGGCTGGACCGCAATTGGAATTTGTTTTTTAAAATCATCATAACTCCTTTTGTTTCCAAAAGATGCCATCTCCATGCCATAATAGCATCTATTCGAGATTAAATCTGTATCCTAAATACACAAGTTACATTTGCTTTGATGGCAAATCAGATGTTAATCGTCAAAATATCAATTGCCAAAACCAACGGATCTCATGGCAGCACAAGCCTTGTTTCCCTTACTCCAACATTTGCAAGAACATGAAACGGCTTTTCCGCTTTCCAAGTCCCTGACAACTTTGTGGAAATACCCCTCCCTTTTCTGGGATTCGACCTCTATAGTTTCATATTTTCCTTGTTCCAATATTATTCAATTATTTTTCCAATAAATTAAGGTTCTAGGTATTTGACGAATATTCAAAATATTGTAGTATAGTGTTTTTTTTGCCTAAAGTGAATGCGAATCGCCAAAGTATTATTGCTGCAAAACAACAAAAAATATGGAAATATTTTCAACTAGAAAGAAAATTTTTGTTCAGATTATTGGGGTAATTGCAGCTATGGTAATTGGACTGCTAGTGTATTATTTGTCAAGCATTTAGGGGCTAAAAATATAGTTCTTCTTGCCTTAGATTGAAAATATTCTACATAATTACCTAAATCACAGTAGCAACATACCAAATTATGGCTAAAAATGAAATCCGCGAGGTAAGAGCAATACTAAACAAAATGCACAAAGAGGGAATGAAAGTTGTAAATCAACAGCAAAATAAAATTTCCAAATTAGAAAAGCGGTCGGATAAAGACGATAAGGAAATGGTAAAACTCAAAAAAAGAATTGTCGCCTTGGAGAAACAAGTAAAAATTCTAAAGAAAAGAAAATCATAGGGGCTAAACCCTTTTGAGAATAAGCAGATTTTGAGGGTAGGTTTTTACTTCCGTAGGAGTCTCCTTTGGTTATACCTACAAACCTATTGACGGCAATTCATCATTAGTAAAATTGAATATAATCGTATTAACGTATCATCTTCATACTTTTTAGTAAATAATTTTTAATTATTCTCAAAAGGTAGAAAAGTTACAAGCAACTATTGGTCTTGTTTACCCCTTGGTTTCAAAGATTGCTGATGGTTCTAGTAACCATTAAAAGTATTATAAGATGATTTTTGAATTAGCTGATGATTAAAAAAGCTATGTCTGAAACATGATGAGTTTGCCGAATTATGAAGCACGATATTTTTAATTGAGATTAATTTTGCCAAAGCTCTACATATTAGAATAGAGTGATTTGACCGTTGGAAAACAAAGTCGATTTGTCTGAGAGAGCAAAAAAATTTGCCCTAGAGAAACACAAAAATCAAAAAAGACCAGATGGCCTTACTCCCTTTTACCAACATCTTGAAGGAGTAGTTTTTAGATTAAAAAATTTAGGAATTGCAAATAACGATATTTTGAGTGCAGCTTGGCTTCACGATGTTTTGGAGAAAACTGAAACTGAGTTTGATGAAATCAATGAAATATTTGGAAACTCCGTATCGGTCTTAGTTTTATCACTAACAAAGGATTGTAATCTGCCTAAAAAAGAAGTTGAATTACAATATGTGCAACAACTCAAAAATGCAACTTTTGAAGCCAAATTGATAAAACTGTGCGATATTTCTGCAAATGTAAAGGATATTTCTAATGCATCCATGTCAAAAACTCAGAAAAATAAACAGATCAAAAAATTATTTCATTATCTTAGAATAATTAAAAAGGACTTATCCGAACGAAAAGAAAATTATCCAAAAATTCATGAATTAATAGATGGGATAAATTCTGTGGGAGTTAAATTTAGACAACGACCAATTTTCATCTAGAAAAATTTTATAAAATAAATTAAAATGATTTAAGAAATTAGAGTTTACAAAATAACATGACCAAACTTCCAAAGAATTTTCCTGAATATTCATTACTTTACAAGAACCTTAACAAAAAGATCACTGACTTGCAAAAACAACAAAGAATGACAGATGACGAATTAATAATAAAAGAAATTCAATCAAAAATTAAAGCATACCAAAAGGAGATGAATAGAATAAAATCTCTATTCCCAGAAGGGTTTTTCAAAGATAAATTTTGAATGAGTCTTTTATGCTTCCATGCTGGTTTTGAGAAGATTTTTTCTTACCAAAATAGGAATTTTGTAAAATGCACCCAATGCCAATGCATCTGATGCTCGATAATTTCTTAAAACCATGTCTTTTTTACCTGTGAAATAGAGATTTGCACGTAAAACCTCACCACTTTCGTAGATTTTGACTTTAACCAAAAGAAGTTCGTTTTCTTCACATTTTTCTTCAATCAATTTGTAAATGGATGGAACGGTATCATCAGTACTCTCTGAAAAACTAGAGATATGTTTTGCGACTTCTCCTGAAAATGCTCTCATGTGAAACTCTTTGCCATCTGCTGCTTTGAGAACAACCATTCCTTCAACAGCATAAGGATCTACAAATCCAACATAATCGATCTTAACTGAATCATAATCAGGTTCCTGATCTTGATTAATATCCATGATATTAGTTAAATTACAAATTTAATGCTTATAAAGATATGAATTTTTTCCATAGTCTACGCCTGATTTTCATTCGATCTTATTTGACCTACCCCAAATTATTTAACATCAACAATAAATGATAGCTTAATGTCGACTAATCCTGAAAAGGCGATATCATACATCTTAACAAAATCTGTTTCACTATACATGGACAAAGATGTTCTGCTTCTAAATCAGAATACTCTAACAAGGGATGCAGCACGTATGCTTCAACATTATGAAGCAGATGACATTATTGTTACTGATGGAAATAGAGATCCAATTGGGATTGTAACGGATGAAGATATTATAAGTAAAGTAAGCGATGTTACAGTTTACGCAGAAGCTACAAAACTCAAAGATGTTATGAGTGCACCACTCATTGTAATAAACGAAAAAGCCACTCTTCAGGATGCATTACACAAGATGAGAGATAACAATATTCGGAAATTACCTGTCATAAATAAAAAAAATCAAGTTATTGGAATTATTTTTCAGGCCACTATTGCAAATGCCATAAGAGAGTCAACTGCAACACCTCCGCGTCTCCTTAGTCCTCCTGTAAAAGCAATTTTAGGAAATTTGGGTTTTGTATTACAATTTGCAGGAGTTTTGTTGTTGGTACCGGCAATAGTTGCCACGCTCCTATCGGAAACAGAGATTGCCACTGGAATTTACTTAAACACGGTTTTGTTGCTTGCAACAGGATTTTTCTTGAATTCTTATGGTGAAAAAGCAAGTCTGAATCTCCAGCAGGCGTCGATTTTAGTATTTGCGAGTTTGTTTTTGCTAACATTGTTTGGAACCACGCCTTACCTGTATGTTGCCCCACCAGAATCATCACCTTTAGAGTCTTTTTCAAATGCTTTCTTTTCAAGTGCGGCAGGATTTACAACCGGAGGAATCTCGCTGTTTGATGAGCCTGAAAACCTACCTCAAAGTTTTACTTTCTATCGTAGTTTTACCCAACTTGTAGGAGGGATGAGTTTCATCTATCTTGTGATTACTGCGTTTTATCCTGAATCAAAGCTTCAATCCATGAGGGGTTTCATTTCCGGTAGAACATTACACATGAGGGAATTATTTGGAACAATTACGATAATTTTTGCATTATACATCGTTATCGTTGCTTTACTTCTTTGGGTGTTTGGTGAACGTAATCTAATGGATAACTTTTCTTTAGCAATGAGCACATTAGCTACGGGAGGCTTTTTGCCAAACTCTACAATTTTACAGGATCTTTTGTGGCAAGAAGAAGTTGTTTTGATGGGCGCAATGATACTTGGAGCATTGCCGTTTACATTCCACTATGGATTTGTTAGAAAAAAATTCCTCTCGCCAAAATTAGGAAAAGAGGTTTTAGTGTATTTTGCAATATTGATTAGCGCAACTTTGTTGTTTATGGCCATAAGTGGGTTTAATTATTTAGATAGTGCATTTTATTCCGTTTCGGCAAGCACTACTGCAGGATTACAACTAGAGGATTTATCAGGACTTAACAGTGCGGGCCATGGAATTTTGATTCTTTTGATGTTCATAGGAGGATGTGGATTTTCAACTGCAGGTGGTTTTAAAATTTTTAGATTGTTTCATTTGAAAAATTTCAAAAAAATACTTTACAAAGATACACGTGATCAATTACCTATAGATACCAAAAAAGAACTGTATTCAACTTTGATAATACTTGCTTTGTTTCCAACAATAGCATTGATTACAGCAGGTCATTTGGCATCAATTGAAGATGTTAGTTATGAGAATGCATTTTTTGAAGCAGTGGGTGTGATAACTACAGGAGGACTTTCTGCAGGTGTTATTGACTTTGATACAGATGAGGCCACTAAAATCGTACTTGGATTTCTTATGATTTTTGGTAGACTCGAGATTATTGCAATCATCTATATTTTCGTGCCTAAACTAAGCTGATTTGACAGAATAAGGATAGAATTTAATGCAATAAAAAAAGAACGAACACCATGAAAAGTGAATCTACCAACGACAGTAAGAGTGGTAGAAAATTAATTATTCTTGGATTTGTAACAATTGGAATCTTATTTTTGCTTTATTCAAGATATCAAGATCCTGAATTAATTACACCTGATGCTTTTGATTCAATTCAGAGAATAGCTTATGGGTTTTACGTTATTCTGTTAGCTTGTTTTGGAGCAATAACTTATGGGCTGTATACTTTTCACAAAGCAAAAGTCCAGAAACAAGGAAAAGATTTGTTTACAATAATTGCAATTACTACTTGGAATTCTAAATCCAGAAAAATATTTCTTGCAACCTTTGTTTGTTATGGAATTTTCTTTTCTCTTGTTTCGGGAACTTTGGTGTATCAACCAGAAGTCAATTTTGCAGTGCATTATGGAGCAGAGATTCCTTCAGGGTTTGTTGCGCCTTGTTGTGATGGTCCTGGGTACATGCCAAAAGTGATAATATATCTGACAGAGCACGTAGGATTGCAAATAATTCCCATCAATTTAGTTTTACAGGTTATTGTATCATATCTGGTAGGTCTTAACACATCAATTGCAGTAAGTGCATTTACACTATCTAAAAAAAACCGAAGTGTAAGTACTATAGGAGCTGCTACTGGTTTGTTTATTGCATGTCCCACCTGTGCAGGAACTTTTTTGAGTGTTTTCATAGGAACCGCAAGTGGAATTGCCTTATCTGTAGCACTCGCACAATTACAAACGCTCTTTATTGCAATTTCCATTCCTATTTTGCTAATTACACCATTTATCATGGCAAAAAAATTGAGAAATGCCGACGGAAGTTGTAAGATAAATCCTACACTGTGAGTTTTTTTACTT
>JACEMX010000087.1 GCA_013867335.1 Candidatus Nitrosomaritimum aestuariumsis | reverse complement strand
GATGTTGCAAACCATTCGTTAAGATATTCAATGTTTTCAAATTTTTGGCAAGTGTCATACAATGTTTGCATTTCAAAGAATCCAACTTTATCAGATGCATATGTAGCTCGAGGAAAACTATATCCTCCAAAGTTTCTCTGATCTACTCTTCCATCTTTTCTTCTTGACCATGGCATTCCCCAGTGTTCAAGTTGACGTATTTGTTGTGGCATTTCTTCGCACAGACGTTGTGCAACATCTTGATCTGCAAGGAAGTCACTACCTTTTACAGTATCATAAATGTGAGACTCTATGGTGTCCCCTTCATCTTCAAATAGAACTGCTGCAGTTCCTCCTTCTGCAGATACCGAGTGAGAACGCATAACCTGAACTTTTGATACAATTCCAATTTTTATCTTGGAATTTTTCTTTGCAGCCTCTACAGCTGCTCTTAATCCCGCCAATCCAGAACCACAAATTATCAAATCAAATTCTATGGATTCAACCATTTAGATTGAGTACTTTGGAGGCGGGTTAAATATGTAATAATGAGTCGTCGCCGATCGATTAATATATATCGCTAGTGATATCACTAGTGATGATTTCAGAGTGGTTTCAAAGAGTTGGAAGCTCGGTGCCAAGAGGATTTTCTAGATATTTCATCCTTGAATTACTAAAAGAAAAGAATCGGACAGGAAAAGAGATCATAGATTATGCTATAGAGCAAAGTAATGGAATTTGGAAACCATCTCCAGGATTGATCTATCCGTTGTTGGGCCGATTGTTAGATGAAGGTTTAATCGAGCAATCAAAAGATGGGAAATACCAATTAACAAAAAAAGGAATTGATACTGCCCAAGATGTCGATAAGATAAACGATATTGTAAAAAAACAACTTGATGTTCTTTTTAGGTTAGGAAACGTTGGAAGATTTGTTGCAATGGATTTGTTGGAAAAGATTTTCAGTATGGGTGCAGTTCTAAGCTCAAATATTTCCAATATGACGGATGAAGAGACTACCAAATACAAAGTATTTTTAGAAAATGAGCTCAATAAAATCAAAGATCAGGAAAGCAAGAAAAAATCTAGACGGATAAAAATTGAATGAGCATTTAAGACTAAATTAATCTGTGAAAAATCAATCCAAAAAAGATTATCGATAAATTTAGAATAATTTTTTATTGATTTTTTAGATAGAAAAGAAGTCTTAAGTACTTAATCACTGTATTTTATTCGCGAAATCACTACCCTGAAATCGCTAATTGAAGGAGGGAATTATTCCTCTTTATTTTCATAATAACCAATTAATTATATTTTAAAAATCAAAGTTCAGGTATGGCATCACATTGCATATTCTGTCCTGCAGAATTTGAAAATCCAGATGAATTATCAACACATTTGCTTACGTGTAAATCCAGAGTAATCAAGGATTTTCGTTAGTCAAAGTAATTCTAAAAATTTGAAATCGGAATATATTTTGCAGACTTGAGACATTAATCAAAGTTGAATTTTTTATTAGTAAGTTGAAATCATAAATATTCCCAATTCAAGATAAATTAATGGTTAATCTCAAAAATATGTTAAAATCAAAAAAACCAATAGTTATCCCAGGTGTTTATGATGCAATTGGTGCAAAAATTGCCGAAAAGGTCGGATTTGAGGCGATGTTTCAAACTGGATATGGCACCTCAGCCACGTTATTTGGAATGCCAGATTATGGTTTTATTGGTGCAACAGAGACTGTCGATAATGCAAGAAGAATTTGCAGGGCAGTTTCAGTACCAGTAATTGTGGATTCTGATACAGGTTATGGTAATGCTCTAAGTGTTTGGAAATTAGTACAAGAGTTAGAATCTGCAGGTGCTTCGGGAATATTTCTTGAAGATCAAAGATGGCCAAAACGATGTGGCCACATGCAAGGAAAAGAAGTGATTTCACAAGAAGAATATACTGAAAAATTAGGGGCTGCAATTGATGCAAGACAAAGTAAAGACTTCATAATTGTAGCAAGAACAGATGCAAGAGCAACAGAAGGACTTGATAGTGCAATAGAAAGAGGAATTCAAAATAAAAAAACAGGAGCTGATGCAGTATTCATAGAAGCTCCTCGTTCAATTAATGAAATGAAAAAGATTGGAAAGTCGATAAAAGCTCCGTTGGTTGCAAATATGATTGAAGGGGGTGCAACTCCTCTTAGTTCTGTGGACTCTTTACATAAAATGGGGTTTAACATTATCTTGTACCCTCTTTCAGTATTGTTTGCAAATACTTTTGCAACAATGAATATACTAAAAGAATTAAAAAAGAATGGAACTACAAGTAAATTCAAACAAAAGGTTGTGAATTTTGATCAGTTCAATGACTTAGTTGAACTACCAAAATTTAGAAAACTAGAGAAAAAATATGGTTTTTCAAAAAGAGAATAAAAATAAAAATTTCAAGTAAAGGGAGAATTAAGATCCTATTCTCTTTACTTCAATTTCTATTGTTGAAACATTTCTGGTTCTACCGTCTTGTGACTCTAGTGATTCTGAGCCAATTTTTATATCTCCGATAGAATAGCCGGCATTTTCTGTTTTTCGTGCAATGATTTGAGCAACGTCTACAGCACGTCCAATGCTGAGTCCTCTAGCTTTGATGTTGACGGCAGGTAAGTTTGCCAATTGAATTAGGGCAGATGTAACATATGCCATCAATGGTTTCTTACCAATGAATATTGTGTCTCGTGTTTCGGTTGACATGCGGAGAATGATATTTAAGGATAATTTAAAGCTAGAAGAGGTTTTTTATTCTAAGGAAAAAAATTCCTCAAAAAAATGCAATTATTATTAGTGTGATAATGATATTGTAATAATGAGATGGAGGAGATCATCACTACTTTAGAATCAGGTAAAAGTGAAGAGAAAATAAAAATTTTAGAGTCGTTGGCATCAACTAACAATTTTGAAATTATTAAAAAAATGATAAGTTGTTTAGATGATCCTGACATAAAGGTAAGAGGAGAGGCGTTTAGTTCTTTGATTTTAAATAAAAATGAAATTTCAGATTTGTTAATTCAAAATCTAAATGATTCGAGGAAAAATGTAAGGGGATTTGTTGCGTTAGTGTTAGCAAATAGAAATGATTCCAATGCAATTTCAAAAATAACACATTTGTTGAATGACGAAAGATCTATGGTAAGATCTTGTGCCCTTGGAGCTTTGGGTCATCTAAAAGCAAAGGAAGTAAAAGATGTAATTCATAATTGCATTTCAGATTCTAATTTAGAAGTAAAAAAAAGTGCCTTGCAAGCTATGATATATCTTCAAGACAAAATTTCAGATGAAGAATTATCAGAGATTTCCAAAGATGCAGATTCTGAATTAGAACATCTTGTTGTTAAATTGAAAAAAAGTGGACCGGAAGGGATTTGAACCCTCGATCCGATGCATGCCATGCACCTATCCTACCGGACTAGACGACCGGCCCAACTGTCAGTATTCTGACCGAATTACGTTTTTCAAATTGGTTATTAACGTTTAGCGTTTGGCCCAAATTTTTTGTAAAGAATCAGCACAAGATATTTAACCGCATATTTCCTTGATTGTACGATATGGTTGTAGATAATGAGGCGACTATTACTTATATTCAATTATTAAAAGAAGATCTGTTAATTATTCGATTAGTTCCTGATGAGGGTCCAGTTCCAGAATACAAAGCAGGGCAATTCATCACATTAGGATTACCCAATCCTGCAGAAGGCGGGAAAATTGTGCGACGAGCTTATTCAATTGCATCACATCCCGAAAATCGAGATTACATTGAACTTGTAATTAGATGGGTACGAAAACCTTTGCCAGGCAGATTGACAACACAACTGTTCAATGCAAAAGAAGGAGACAAGATAAAGTGGTTAAAGCCTACTGGTTTGGCCCTTTTGATTAATGATACTATGCCAGACGGTAGTCCGGACACAAGAAGAATTGTTTGTATTGGCGGAGGAACAGGACTTGCACCATTTGTGAGTTTTGCACAGCATTTTCATGCCGTAGGAGATAAGAGGGAAATCATAGTTCTTCATGGCGCAAGTTATGTTGATGAATTAAGTTACAAGGATCTGTTGACCGATTTAGAAAATGAGAGTATCAAACGAGGAAAAGATGAATGGAACTTCAAATATAGAGCTGCTATAAGTAGACCACAAGAATGGTTTAACAGATCATGGTCAGGTCAAGTAGGTAGAGTTGAAACATTTCTCAGACCACGAGAAAATGGAATGTCTCCTCTAGAAGAATTAGTAGGAGAGAAGATTACCAAAGAAAATACAATCTTTTACTGCTGTGGATGGCAAGGAACAATAGATGGAGTGATGGACTTTTTAACACCAAGAGGATTTGTTACTTATCATAACAAACGTGAAGATGGAAGCTTTGAAGTAAAAGACGAATCTTACGGATAGTCATTTTCTTTAAACAAAAATTTTGCTTGTTAATGAAAAATTTTCTTTTTGATTTTCTGTTTTTCATGTAAATTTAACAAGAAATCAATCATTGAAATATGACGAATTTTTAGGCTTTGATGGTTGACGACAATACTCTATCTTGCACACCTTAATCCTCTTACAAATGCCCATATTGAAATTATTAAGCAGCTCAAAGAGGAAGCGGAAATTGTAAAGGTTATGCCTGTTATTTTCAAATTAGGGGAAAAAGAAGTCACAAGTAAGAGTTTTCCATTCAATTTTGAAGTTCGAAAAAAGATGATAGAATCAGTTTTTGGAGATTCTGTTTGGATAACTGATGATTACACCTTTAATGCGCCTTTCAAAAAATATTTGCCCCCTCTATTATCATTGAAATCTTGGAAATTAAGAAAAAAAATCCTTACTGGTGTCAAGGGAAGTTATTTCTCATATACTGGTGACAAGGCCGAAGGCTACATGCTCAAACTGTACAGACTCAAACCAAGAGTTGGGGAAAGAAGATCACTATCAGCTGCATCCGTTAAAGAAAAGTTGTATGATGCCGTATCTGATGAAAATTCAGATTGGAAATCCGATGTACCAGAGAGTGTTGGAAAAATTATTGTAGAAAATTGGGATGTGATTGAAAAATATTCAAAATTAGAGGATAAGACTCGGCGTGTATTGGGAATGAAATTTCCTATCGAAGGCTGGTCCGAATAGATTAAGTACTAAAGACATTGAGATTTTTTTGTGGGACTTCCTCTTTCAAAATACGTTTGGTTTGATGGGAAATTTGTTACGTTAGATAATGCAAAGGTCCCAATAACTACACATGCCATACATTATGGAACATCAATCTTTGAAGGAATCAGAGCATATTGGAATGGAAAAAATCTTCATGTTTTTAGACTTGACGAACATGTAAAGAGATTTAGAAAATCGGGACAATTTTACAACATATCACTTAATTTTTCGGATAAGGAAATTACTGATGCCATAATTGCCATCTGTAAAAAAAATAAAATAAAAAAATCATGTTACATAAGACCATTTTATTTTGTTGGAGATTATGGAATAAATCTTCATGTTACAAATAAAGCCCCAACTAGCGTGGCAATTTTTTCATTTCCATTTGGTGATTTATTTAATAAAAATGGAATAACTGCAGGGGTTGTTTCTTGGAGAAAATTCTCAGATAATTCAACACCTCCACAAGCTAAGATGGGTGGAAATTATCTTAATTCCATTATAGCCACTCAAGAGGCCAAAAACAATGGGTATGATGAGGCAGTTTTACTAGATCATAATGGAAATGTAAGTGAGGCTCCTGGTGAAAATATTTTCATTGTAAGAAATGGTCAGTTGATTACACCTCCATTATCTTCATCAGCGTTAGAAGGAATAACTAGAGATGCAATAATCAAAGTTGGTCGCGATCTTGACATGGAAGTTTTTGAAAGAGAAGTAACTAGAAGTGAGCTTACAATGTCAGATGAGATTTTTCTTACTGGTACGGCTGCTGAAATTACACCTATTATTGCAATGGATGGTAAAAAAATTGGAAATGGAAAACCGGGAAACATTACAAAGAAAATGATGAGTGAGTATCAAGATATAGTGATGTTCCAAAATGAAGATTATTCTCATTGGTTAACTCCGGTGTACTAGATGAATATTGTTCAATTCGGACTAGAGTCATGGGGACAAAATCACGCAAAAACATTATCTGATTTTGGAGTTTTATCAGCAGTTTTTGATTCGGATTTGAGTAAAAGTAAAGAAATTGGACAAAAATATTCTGTAAATTATTATGATTCAGTAGAACAACTAATTTCATCAGAGAGTTTTGATGGAGCTATAGTAGACAAGAATGTGTCCATTCAAACGATTACAGATCTTCTTTATGATAAGAAACATGTATTTTTAGAAAAACTGTCAGAGATAAACTCAATAGAATTTCAAAAATTAAAGGAATTGTCAGAAAAAAAGAAAGTTGTGTTAACGTGTGGATTTAATGAGCGATTTAAATCATCAGTAAATCTTCTGAGAGAATTCATTGAACAAAAAAAATTTGGTGAGATTCTAATGTTAGAATTTTATCGACAGGGAGATTTATCCTATCAAAATAGAGGGTTGATTTTTGAGAGTTCGATAAATGACATAGATATTGCAAACGTGTTAATTGGTTCTTTTCCTGTAGTTGTATTTACAAGGTTAGGTAATTCAGAAAGCAAAAAAGAGGATTTTGCCAGTATAATGCTAGGCTACGAGAATAACAAAACGGCGATAATATTATCAAAAGGAATATCTTCAGAAAAAATGAAAAAAATGAGAGTAATCTGTTCAGATGCAGTTTTGGAATTGGATCTTCATACGGATGAAATTATGATTTCAGGCCAACAAAGTTTAGGAATTACTGAAAGAGTAAATACAATGAAACACCATATTCAAAATTTTATAGAGTCAGCTGAAGGTAAAAATCAATTATTTGTAAAACCTAATGAAATAATAAATTTAACAAAAATAGCTGAAGGAGC
>JACEMX010000115.1 GCA_013867335.1 Candidatus Nitrosomaritimum aestuariumsis | reverse complement strand
AGTATTTTTCTCAAGAGCAAATCGAGTCATAAAATCAATGAGTAAACATCTAAAATATTACAATCTGATTCTTGGTGGCTTTATCATACTTTTAGGAATTCTAGTATTTACAAATCAATTGGCATATATTGCAAATTTCCCACTGCTCAATGATTTACTACTGTTAGGATGATAAAATGAAATCAGAGATTAAAACCGCAATTATTTTGACAGTTGTAATTGCTGCATCAGTTGGAGCACTCAGCATAATATTTTCTACTCTTGATTCAGGTGACAACCCTGCATCAATTGAAGAGTTTGACCCTGAAATTCAAATTGACAAATCCGGATTCAAAAAAGCCCCAGACCTAGTTGGAATTGCTCACTATCTGAACACCACACCTGAAAAATTAAAAGAAGAAATGAAAGACAAGGTTGTCCTTTATGATATTTGGACATATAGCTGCATCAACTGTATTCGAACTTTACCATACATTACTGCATGGAATGAAAAGTATGGAGATGAAGGTCTGCTAATTATTGGGATTCATTCTCCAGAATTTGAATTTGAAAAAGACAAAGACAATGTAGAGATTGCAATAGAAAAGCACGGAATAACATATCCTGTTGTAATGGACAATGACTGGGAAACTTGGAATGCTTTTGAAAATAGATACTGGCCAAGAAAGTATGTTGCAGATCATGAAGGATACATCAGGTATGATCATATCGGAGAAGGGGCATACAAGGAAACTGAAAAATTAATTCAAGAACTTCTAAAGGAAAGATCATATTCTCTAGGACTTCAGGTTGCATCAGCAGAATCGCTGGTAGAAATTGAAGAGTTCCAGCATACTAGTTTTAGAACACCAGAGTTGTACTTTGGATACAAGTTTGCACAGGGACGAAATCAATTAGGAAGTTCAGAAGGATTCAATCAAAACCAGATTACAGCATATTCCCAACCTGAAAAATTAGAGTTGCATAAATTCTACCCAATAGGGGAATGGGCAAATCAAAAAGACAGTATGAAACTAGAGTCAGATACAGGTTCAATCAAAGTTCTATACCATGCAAAAGAGGTAAACATTGTAACGGCAAACGATGCTGACTTGGAGATTTTTCTTGATGGCATACCAGTTGAAGAAAAGTATGCAGGCTCTGATGTCATTTCAGGAAATTCCATACTAGTCACAGAACCAAATCTGTACAACATTATTAGCAGTCAAGAGTCTGCCACTCATGAATTAGAGATTAAGATCAAGGGCAAGGGCTTTGAGATTTACACATTTACCTTCGGATAATGTGTAACCAGAGTATCTTGTAACTGAGGGTACAGGGGAAGTAGTGACAAATTAGTTTAAAACAAAATTTCCAAGGACTCCTTGGAGCAATTAAGATTTGATTAGTAACTCATGGAATAAAGCAAGCGGGGAAAGTTTGTCACAAAAAGTCATGGGTAAAGTCAGACCAGATGAGCCACTAAAAAACAAAATCGAGTTTGCTCAGAGAAAATTACAGTCACAAATTACCAAATTAGATGGAATTAACATCAAACTTCAAAGAAAACATGATTCTATTTTTGAAAAAATTGTCAATGCTCAAAAAACCCACAATAACGGTTATGCCAAGGCCTATGCAAACGAGCTTGCACAAGTAAGAAAAATGAAAAACATGGTTAGTGGTGCAAAATTATCAATGGAGCAAGTACAGTTGCGACTCAGCACAGTCTCAGAACTAGGAGATGTCGTAGTAACTTTGAGTCCTGCAATGTCTCTAATCAAGGGATTAAGTTCCTCACTTAGCGGAATAATGCCTGAGGCTAACGCATCGATGAATGACTTGTCATCCATACTAGGCGATGTTCTTAGTGGTTCAGCAGTAACTGATGCAGGAATTATGGATGCAGGAGTATCAGAGAACCCAGATACTATGGCGATACTTGAGGAGGCCCACTCTGTAATTGAGAGTCAATCCAAAGTATCAATTCCTGAAGTTCCAGACAATCTCAAACACGAGATTGTTCAGAGAAGAACTGCAGGCACACTAATTTAAGAAAATTAATTTTATTTTGATTTCTTTTTGCTTTTTTGTATTAGGATTTTTTTGATTCTAGATATTGTAGGATAGCTGTAACCGCGTCTCCGGTAATTTGCAATCATCATCTTCCAGTTTTTTAGCCTCCACTGAGCCTGCTCAGTAGTTACCGAGTGAACCTCCTTTTGGATTATGCTTTTTCGCCCAACCTTCAAAGTTCCAGAATCTTTTGCAGACCATCTATTTTTGGCAAATTTTAGTCCCGAAAGTATTTCTTCAATTGGCATGTCTTTGAAGTATTCACGCAGTTTTTTTAGCTGAGCATCAGTTGGTTTTTTTGATATGGGAAGTTCAATTTGCGTTTTTTGCATAAAGTTATCAAAACTTGATAGTTTAAGAAATTCTTGCTAAATCAGATTTAACTAAAACAAAGAATAATTGATAACAAATCAGCAGCCAAAAAAGTCAAAGTTTGAATTTTTACATATTGTCATGTACATTCCGGCACCTAAAATTAATGCAGAAAAAGCAGCTAAAGGAATGAGAATGAAAATTTTTGTTTTAAGACCCATGCAAGATGTTCTACTAGTTCCTATAAATTTCTCACACTTTGCAAATCTAAACGTCGATCAAAGTACATACAGTAATTAACTTTGAATTTTTTTAGCAGTTATGCCGGCAAAAAGACCTGTAAGCATATTGTGGCAAATTATTTTTGTTGTGTTTGTTCCTATTTTGGATTTGTGGGCATTTTACAGAATAAAAAAACTCAGAAAATATCTCTTGTATGTTTATCTTCCGCAAATCATTATTGGTGGAGTTATTGCAGGCTTTATTTTGAGTATGGTTTTTGAAGAGAGTAGTTTAGATAGACTAGAGAGTTTCTCAGAGGACTTGCAAGGAAATGATTTGATTTTGGTTGTTTCAAATATTGTGTTGGGTTTGGGATTTACTATATTTTCAATTTACTTGATTGCAACGTGGTCTGAAAAATGGAATAAACAATTCTCAAATGAGTAACTTTCTTGAATGTTTATTCAACATTAATTGTAAAGAATCCTTTTGTTTTTGGATTCTGTAGCAACCTCACCATCTCTCTTGGTAAAAGATCAGAGGCCTTGTCACACTTTACAGCAAGTGTTCTTGGACAAACAAAATCACTTTTTCTAATTACAATATCTTCAGGATGTGATAAGATGAGATCTTCATGTCCTTTCCCTTTTACGACAAATTCGTGGTCTTCAACTCTAATTGAGAATTCAATTTCAGATGATGGATCTTGTAATTTTTCTTTAAGATTCTCTGGAAGATCTGAGCAGCTATAATTTGCATTAACTCCCACTATGCAATCACCCCTCACATTAAGTTCGGACTCTTTTGTGATTTCAATTGTTTTTTTATGGTTTGATCTAATATTTTCATGCCCTGAAAACTCTATTTCGAATCTCACGCCAAAACAGATAGGCTAGACTTAAATTAATCTTCCAAAGTATTCAAATCGAAATGCTTCCTGCACAACAAGGTTACGATAGAGCAATCACTGTCTTCTCACCAGACGGTAGATTATACCAAGTAGAATATGCCATAGAGACAGTCAGAAGAGGAACCATAGCAGTAGGCGTAAAAAGCAAAGATGGTATCGTGATTGCAGTAGAAGAAAAACCAAGAAAATTACAAATCTCAGATCAGGCTCAAAAAATATTTCAGATTGATGACCACGTAGGAGTAGCAGCAGCAGGATACATACCAGATGCCAGAAGTCAAGTAGATAATGCTAGATTCTTTTCTCAAAGTAACAAGTTGATTTACGATGAACCAGTTGAAGTTGAGACAATTGCCAAACATTTGGCAGACCAGTCCCAGCAATACACCCAATATGCCGGAGTAAGACCATTTGGTGTTTCTTTGATTTTGGGTGGAGTTGTAAACAGCATACCTCAACTATATCTTACCGACCCTAGCGGAACATACATCTCATATGATGCAATTGCAATTGGTTCAGGATCTGATCAGGTAACTGACTTTTTAGAAAAAACTTACAATGAGGATATGTCTCTTGATGATGCAGCAGCTTTGGCAGTAGCTGCAATTTATCTTTCAAGTGAAGACAAAGAAGGAACAAGTCACATTAGAATGGCTCAAATCAAAAAAGAAACAGGACTGTTTGAAATAATTTCAGAAGACCAAATTGAAAATCTTGCAAAAACTGCAAAAGAAAAATTTCCACACGGAGATAAATAATTAATTTAACATAACAGAAAAAAATTACATTGAATCTATCTATTGCTATTCCTGATTCGTCACTTTCTGATGAGACCAAAAAAGTAGACAAGACCAGAAAGATTTCAGAGATTGCAAGAGCCTGCGCAATTTTTAGAGTCAATACAATTTACATTTACCAAGACGGAAACAACAAAGAAGACAGAAACTTGATGTTGTTGATTTTAAAATATTTGGAGACTCCCCAATTTCTACGTAAAAGATTATTTCCAAAGATGAATGATTTAAAATTTGCAGGAGTATTACACCCACTAAAAATTCCAAGCCACATTACCCCGGCTGATGCAAAAAAAATCAAGAAAGGCGATGTTAGAGAAGGCATTACTGTTAGTTACAAAGGAAAGCGGTTTGTCGATGTTGGGATTAATACTTTAGTTCCATTTTTTAGCCACGACAAGCTTGGAAAAAGAGTCACTGTTCAATTCAAATCCGGATATCCAAACTTTGAGGTAAAATCCATAACAAAAGAAGAGGCCCCAGTTTATTGGGGATACACACTAAAAGAAAGATCAAATCTTTTTTCTCTGATAAAAGAATGGAAGGGACTAACCATAGTTACCTCAAGAAAGGGCAAGACGGCAACCAAAGAGCAGGTTACAGGATATACAAATTCTGGCAAACCTGTACTAGTGGTATTTGGCTCACCTGAGCAAGGCGTACACCAGATAATTGGAGGAAAAATGAGCAATTTGCAAAACTCAAAGACATTGAACTTTTTCCCAAACCAAGCCACTGAAACTGTTAGGCTAGAAGAGGCATTACTTGGAACGCTTTCAATAATTAACGCCTATACCACTGGATAAGATGGCTGAAAAAAAGAATTTTCTAATATTGGCAATTGGAATGGGGGCAATCGGGATAATTATTGGCGGAATAACAATATGGAATCTTGTCAATGAAACATTATCTCCCTAGATTTTTCAAAATTGTTTGTTAACCATAAAATTTTAACAGGTTAACGACATTCTCACATGGTTTATTAGTCGGATATCGTCGATTTCGTTTTATCCATGGGAGCTAGAAAACACAGTCAACCAAGAAGAGGAAGTCTTGCATACTCACCTAGAGGACGTGCAAAAAGCATGGAAGCAAGAATTCGTGCTTGGCCTGAAGTTAATTCAGAAGAGCCAAAAATTTTGGCTCATTGCGGTTTCAAAGCAGGTTGTGTTCAGATAGTAAGCATTGACGATCGTGATAAAACCCCAAATGCAGGAAAACAGTTAGTCAGTCTTGGAACAGTGTTAGTAACACCACCAGTGACGGTTTTGGGAATCAGAGGATATTCTAAAAATGTGGATGGATCACATGCAGAGTTTGATGTATATGCAAAAGACATTCCAAAAAATATCGCAAAAGAAATTACAATAAAAAGTAAAGAAGGCGCAGTAGAACAAGCAGAAAAACAGCTTAAAAAAATTAAAGAAATTTTTGCAATTGTAGCTGTATCTCCACGTGCAGCAGGTCTAGAACAAAAGAAACCTTATGTCTTTGAGGCTTCAGTTCGCGGAGGAGATATTCAAAAACAGTTTGCACATGTCAAAGAGTTACTAGGAAAAGAAATTAAAATTGATCAGATTTTTGAGTTAGGATCTAGTGTTGATGTAGCTGCCATTACAAAAGGCAAGGGATGGCAAGGAGTCATTCAAAGATTTGGCGCAAAGAAAAAACAACGCAAATCAAGAAAGACAGTAAGAGAGTTAGGTTCTCTTGGTCCAATATCTCCACAATATGTCATGTATACAGTTCCAAGAGCAGGTCAAATGGGATTCCATCAAAGAATCGAATATGACAAAAGAATTATGATTATGGGCAACACCGAAAACAACGAACTAAAAATTAATCCCGATGGGGGTTACAAACACTTTGGTCTCGTTAAAGGAGATTTTATTGTTCTCAAAGGCTCAGTTCCAGGAACATATAGAAGATTAATCAAACTTAGAAGCCAAATTAGAAACGCGCCAGACAAAGTATCAAAACCAAATATCTTGGAGGTAGTAGTATGACTAAAACAACCTCGTTGAACATTAACGGAGACAAAGAAGGAGAAATTGAATTACCATTAGTTTTCTCAACTCCATTTAGAAGAGAACTTATCCACAAAGCATGGACTAATCTTAATTCACATAAATTCCAAAGACAGGGAAGACACCCAACTGCAGGAATGGATGTTGTTGCAGATTCAAACTCCCCTCCAACAGGACAAGGTATTGCACGTATTGCCCGAATGCGTGGAGGTGGCGGTGGACGACAAGGTCAAGCAGGTGAGGTTGCATCAATTAGAGGCGGAAGACAAGCTCATCCACCCAATGTAAACAAGGTAATTTACAAAAAATTAAACAAAAAAGAAAACAAACTGGCATTGTGTTCTGCAATAGCAGCTACTGCATCAAAAGAAAAAGTACAATCAAGAGGACATAAAGTCGATGAAATAGAATCATTCCCAATTGTCGTAACAGACGACATTGAATCAATTTCCAAAGCAAGTGAAATGTCCAAAGTCATAGAATCTCTAAAACTATCAAAAGACGTAGAAAGATTACAAGCAAGAAAAGCTAGAAGTGGCCAATCATCGCTCAGAGGCAGAGCCAAAAAAGTTGGAAAGAGCGTTTTGTTTGTAACAAAAGATTCCAAAAATATCCGTAAAGCCTGCGGCGCCATTCCAGGAGTAGAGGCAAGATCAGTCAAAGATCTTAGTGTTTTGGATTTATCTCCAGGTTCAGATCCAATTAGATTAACAGTATATTCAAAAGGAGCAATAGAAGAAATTGCAAAAATTAAATCAACGCATCTAAACTTGATGGAGAAGACCCAATGAAC
>JACEMX010000100.1 GCA_013867335.1 Candidatus Nitrosomaritimum aestuariumsis | reverse complement strand
TACCGCAATTGGAACAACATGTTACATTTCAGGTGATGAGACTGCAAATTTTAAGAATCTAGTATCTGAAATAGCAGACATTCCTGCAATAGCTGTAAATCCACGCCTGGAGAACTCCAAATTCCCTGGTCTGAGAGCATTTTCTGAAGGTTTTGCAAAAGAAGGAGTTGGAGCTGGAGGAAGCATAATTGCCTCTATGCTAAAAACAAGAAATGATCACACCAAATATTTAGAATTAGCCGAACAAGAATATCACAGAATTTTTACTTCACTGTAACTGATTTTGCAAGATTTCGTGGATAGTCAGGATCTGTATCTTTTTCTAATGCGCAATAATATGACAATAGCTGAATTGGAATAGTTTCGGCAATTGGAAATGTCAGTTCATTTGTTTTTGGAATTTTTACCCAGTAATCATATGCATCACTTCCCTTATCTGAAATCCCGATAATTTTTGCACCACGAGCCTTAATCTCTCGCGCACTTGTAAGAGTGTCTTGATATGTAGAGTCTTCAGGATTGATTATGATTACAAAAACACTGTCATCCATCAATGCTAATGGACCATGTTTCAATTCTCCTCCGGCTATTCC
>JACEMX010000155.1 GCA_013867335.1 Candidatus Nitrosomaritimum aestuariumsis | reverse complement strand
CAGTTACTGATCTTATTCACAGGACTCCTTCAGGACCATATTCAGAACTATTGGAAGGAGCAATCATTACAGCACAATCAGGTGGAGACTTGAAAGAGTACTTTAACGCTACAGCAAAAGTACAGCTAGAAGAAAAAAAGATGCTGATGCAGAAAACAACAGAGTCACTTGGAGCAGTTGCTGAAATTTATACAATACTTTTGATTGTATTTCCTTTACTTGCAGTAATCATGCTCTCAATTATGGGAATTATGAGTCCAAGTTTAGGAGGATTTGACCTAGTAACCTTAATCAACATTCTTACTTTTGCAGTTATCCCGCTTTGTGGGGTATTGATGCTAGTTATGATGGATACAATGGTTCCAAAGAGATGATGTTATGGCACAAGTAAAAAAATCAAAAGAATCAAGAAAGAAAAAAGAGTTCAAAGGACTAGAGCCCAAGAAATCAATATTTGCAAATCCACTTGTTAGAGTTGTGATATTTTCTCTAGTTGGTGCAATAACAGTATATTTTGTCAGTCAGCAGATTGGAACAATATCAGGTTCTGAATCAATAAGCGAAATTGGAATGATCTTTGCAGTAATTACAGGTATTGTTCCAGCAACCCTCTATCAGCTAAAAGAAGTTCAACGCAAAGACAGCATAGACAAACACATGCCAGTTTTTCTTTTGGCCCTTTTGAGCTCAGTACAAAGTGGCTCAAATCTTATCAAAGCAATTGAACAAACAGCTAATAGAAATCTTGGAGCATTAACACCTGAACTGAAAAATCTTAGAGCAAACATTAGCTGGGGAATGCCAATGGATGAGGCATTCCAACACTTTGCAGACAGGACCGGAACCAGAATTGCAAGACGTGTAACAGTCCTCTTAGAGATGGCAATGAGAATAGGAGGAGATGTTTCATCAAACTTGGAGATGATTCAAAAGCACGTAACTGAGATGCAGAACATTGAGAAGAATAGAAAATCTCAGATGGCCCCATATACATACACAATTTACATTTCATATGCAGTATTCATTGCAGTAGCAATCTTGCTAATTACAAGTTTTTTCACTGAAATTGAAAAAGTGCAAGCAGACTTAATTTCAGGAGGAGGCGGAGGAGATGGATTATTTGGATCCTTAGCAGATATGGATGTCTCCCTTATGGAATCAGCCTTGTTTAACATGGCAATTATTGAGGCGATTTTTGGAGGACTTGCGGCAGGGAAGATAGGCGCAGGCTCTTACATGGCAGGAATAAAGCACGTAGTAGCCATGATTGTAATTGCAATTATTGCTTTTAACGTGGTATAAGGAAAAATAATTAAAAATTCATTGTTTTAGGGAATAATTTACCCTCAAATTGTCAGTAACAAAATAATACACACAGATCCTTTAGTTCTCAATTTAATTTATCAAATCATGAAAACGATGACCACAAACAACAAGACACCCAGGTGTTACAAAAGCATGAGAATATCACTCATAGTAGGAGGTAAACAATTTTGATGTCAGCCCAAGAGCAAGTAGAAAAACTTGCATTAGAGCTAAAAGAAACTCTAGATTTAGATGAATTAGAATCTAAAATATATCTGAGTCTTTTAAGAACAGGTCCAATCACAGCAAGTGCATTGGCAAAAGACCTTAACATTGACAGAGCAAGGATGTATAGAACTGTAGACAAACTAGTAGATAGAAATATCATTTCAACTACTCTGTCTAGTCCAAAACTATGCATTGCAGTAGAGCCTGAAAAAGCACTAAAGATTGCACTAGAGAAAAAAGAAGAAGAGATAAAGAAAATAAAAAAATCAGGAGAGGCAATTGTTGATAAAATCAACAACGAAATCACAACCAATCAAGGAACAAACATTCCAACTCTAAGAATTGTTCAAGGTAGATCAAACATTTACACAGACATTGCACAAATGATTGAAAACTGTACTGATACAGTATACTTGGCAACAACACTGGAGGATATCTCAAAGATGTATCATAGCATAATTCCAGAAAAAATCAAAATCTGTGAAAAAAATGGTGGTAAAGTCTTACTTTTAGTTGAAGTAGATGATATGGAAATGATTTCATTTGTAAAAAGATTCAATGCGACTGAAACCAGAGTTTGCAAGCTTCCATCTCAAGGAAGAATTGCAGTACAAAAAGACCAACAGATGATAATGTCAGACTCTAGCCAAGCATCATCAAACTCGGATACTGATTTTTCATTATCCACTAACGCAAAAGACATGATAAACAACATTGAGAATCTATGCAGATTGTTATGGAAGTCTTCAAAACCAATAGAGACTGCCACTAAAAAGACAAAAAAATCAAAATCAAACTAGAGACTCATCACTGACTTCAATGGGTTTTCTTCCCATAAACCCCTCATCTTTATCATGCCAGAATTTTATCTCAGTTTCCCCATATTTCCAGCACAGCCAGACATCCTCCTCAAATCTTTTTGAGGGGAAATCAAGCAGACCTTGATCAATGCTTTTTATCACTACCCCTGTTTTCTCAAGTGCCTCTGAGGCCTGATAATATTGCGTGATTGCAGAGTTTAGTTGCTGTTTTAGTGGCACATATTCATCAAATTTGTTACTAGTGCTGAGAACCATCTGTAATTGCTGCTCTAATTTTGAAACGTTATTCTTTTTTTCTAAGGCAATCTTGAATTTTTCAATTACTTCAGGCAGAACTTGATTTGCTTCATTTAAAGTAAAATAAACCATATTTTTCACTCCAAAGGACAGATTAAAAATCTTAGGTGCAGATTTATTACTAATAATTTTAATTTGAAATCATGAGTGAAGAAGAACTTGAAAGTATAATCGAGCAGACCATAAATGGTGCAATTTCCACTATTCCTGCATATATGGAGGAGATAAAACAAAACAAAGAAACCCTTCAAGTAGAGGATCCAAAAGAGTTTGTTTATGGGATGATTATGGGAATGGCACTTGGTATGAGTGGGGCAATTCTTAGTGCTCAAAAAGAAGCACCAACACCAGAAGACCAAATTAAGGTACGAGATATTGTTTACAAAAATATCCCACAGATTAGAGAGAGAATATTTAGTTGAAGTTATCAACAAATGAAATCAAATTTTTAGAGTCTCTAGAGGAAGCAAGACTCGCAACTAGCCACCAAGATATCCCTCATGTCAAACCCGTATCTTTTGTTTTGTATCAAGATTTGATTTTTGTTGCAACAGATTATGATACCAGAACTTGGAAAAACATCAAAGAAAATCCAAAAGCAGCAATAACAATTGATGTTTACAAATCTGGCGGACACAAAGCAGTTTGTTTTCAAGGAAAAGTGGAAATTATTGAGAAAGGAGAAGAGTTTGATAATATCTATCAAATTTTTTACAAAAAATTCAAGTGGGTCCGAGACGACCCCTGGAAGCCTGGAGAAGCACCCTTTCTCAAACTAATTCCACAAAACAAAACTAGCTGGGGAATCAACTAGAGTAAATTTCAGCTTAAAAGAGAAATTAAATAGTTTTTAAAAAATTTAGGTTATTCTTGTATTGCACTTGCTTCTGCAGTTGGTGGTGCATTGACTGGATCAACTGTAATTATTACAGTATCAAATGCCTCTCGTCCGTTATCATCATACACTCTTAGTTCAAAGACGAGTACCTTGACTTCATTGTTTGCAACTGTTGGGCTCATAAATGATGCCATTTCACTGGAAGAAGAGGCCAATACTACATCCTCACCAGATGTTTGAGTCCACATGTAAGATAATGACTGGTTTTCTTGGTCATAACTACCACTACCATCCAAGTTTACCTTGACTTTTTCATTTACGATTTGGTCTGGTCCTGCATCAGCGATAATTGGAAGTGATAGTGTGCTTTGTACAGTTACAGTTAGGCTATCAGATACTGTAAAGGTTCCATCTGAAACACTGCATGTTAGTTGTACTTGTTTAGAATCTACAACACTTGGTGCTGTAAATGTGGTACCAGCACTAGATGGGTTGTGGATAATCAAATCACTTGAAGAGGAAGTCCAAGTGTAAGTTAATGGGTCATTTTCAACGTCAAATGCTGTACAAAATACGCTTCCAATGGTACTTTCATCAATTACTTGGTCAGGTCCTGCATCTACTGTTGGTTTGTTGTTTGCTGGAACTACAATCAAAGTTACTCTATCAGAATCACTTTGTCCAAGTGTGTCAGTTACTGTTAATTGTAAAATTACGCGTTTTGTATCACCTGATGATACTTGAGGAGCAGTAAATGAAATTACTGCGCTTGATTCGTCAAAGGTAACACCATCTCCAGAGAGTTGTTTCCATGCATATGTTAATTCATCACCGTCAGGATCTATTCCAATTCCGGTAATGGTAACGTTAGTTTCACTGATTACCCTTCTGTCAGGTCCTGCATTGGCCTTTGGTGGGTAGTTTTGTTTAGTTACTGTAACTGTTGCCTCATCGGTGTCAAAGTTTCCATCAGAGTCAGTGACTTTGAGTTCAAAGGTTAATGCTTCAGAGTCGCCTTCAATAAATGGAGATACAAAGTAAACTTCTTCAAGTGTTCTTTGGTATAATGTAACTTCACTTCCAGATTTTTGAGACCATTGGAATTTCAAATTAGAATCTTCAGGGTCAGTTCCAGAGCCAACTAAGTTTACAAATACATTTTGACTAACCGTTTGGTCAGGTCCTGCATCTGCTACAGGTGGGCCATTAAATGGAAGAACACGGACTAGAGCAATATCAGATGCCCATCCATTACCTTCAGAATATCCAGTTACTTGGAATGAAAGTAATTCAGGTTCTTCACTAACAAGGTTAGGTGCAATAAATTGAACCTTGTCACCAACATAAGTATTCAATGAAGCAGATGTGCCAATTAATTGAGCCCAAGAGTATCTTATTGGTTGTCCATTAGATGTTTCTCCTGTGACATCCATAGTGACTGTCTCCCCTTCCCTTACAGTTTGAAGAGGTCCAGCATCAATTGAGATTAATCTGTTTTGTAATAAAGCATGATATGGATATACTGCAGCAGTATCGCTTGCTACTCCACCAAATCCATCATCTGCGGTAAGTTTGAAGACTAGGGGTTCAAAGTTTGAAAAATCAATGTCAGGAGAAACTATGGTAAGATATCTCAAGTCAGTATTTACTAATTCTATTTCAGGGCCGCTTGTTTGTTCCCATTTGAATGTTAAAGGATCATCATCTGCATCTACTGCACTACCGACTAAAGTAATTTCATTAATAGATTGAAAAATTATATTGTCACGTCCAGCGCTAACTATTGGTACGTGGTTTACAGGGTTTACAATAACTTCGACAATATCAGAACTTTCTGCCCCAAATGGATCAGTTACTGTGAGTTGAAATGAAAGTACTTTGATCATTCCATTTTCCACTTCTGGAGCCATGAATTGTGGCATTGGAATATTGTATGAAGATAATTCTACTTTCTCTCCGTCAAGTTGTTGCCAAGAATATTTCAAATCTTCAGCATCAGGATCATATCCTTCGCCAATCAAAGTTACAAGTTTGTTTTCCACAACATCAACTGATTCTATGGTTTGGGCATACCCGAGACCGGATGATCCAATCAGTAAAAGACCGGCCAATCCTAATGATAGAATCAGAAAAAGACGCGCTTGCACCACCACCCTCTAGCATAATCGTATATTAACTAAACGTCTAATTCATCCAAAGGGAATTTAGAGTCGATCAATCAAATTAATCTCAAAAAATAGAAAAAAAATAAAAACTCTGAAAGATCAAACAAAATAGAAAATCATGAAAATTGATCATATTGCGATTGCAGTAAATGATGTAGAAGAATCCGCCAAAGTATACCAAGAAGCCCTCGGAGTAAATAACATCGAATTTGAAACAGTAGAATCAGAAGGAGTCAAAGTGGCAATAATTCATTTAGAAAATGGGCGAATAGAGCTAATGCAGCCTACAAATGATGCAAGTCCAATCAAAAAATTCCTTGAAAAAAAGGGTCAAGGATTACACCATATGGCACTTGAGACAGAAGATATTGATGGAGAGGTTTCAAGAATGGAGAATTGCGGCATTCAGTTTCTTGGTAAAGTCAGACCAGGATCAGCTGGCACCAAAGTCACGTTTATTCATCCAAAGTCATTGCATGGAGTTTTAGCCGAGCTTTGCTCACATCCAAAATAGACCTGTGGCTATTCCATCATTTTCAAAGTATCTGATGCGGTAATAATTCCAACAATCTTTGATTTTTTTGAAACCAAAATGCATTTAGAGTATCTAATTAATGGAACTAGAACATTTGCAGGAGTATCAAAGTCAACAATTGGAGGAACTGCCTCCATAGTATCTGAAAGTCTTGCATTTTTTAATTCTGCTTCTCCAACATCAGCCAAGTGTTTTACAATCCCATCTTCTGTCACTACTCCAACAGGTTCATTTTTTTCAAAAACAGGAATTTGACTGATTGAAAGGTGGTGCATTTTTTTTATTGCATCATGTAAGGTGTTGTGTGGCTCTAATTTCACAATGTCTTTGCTGCAAAAGTCTCCTGCTTTGTGAGAAGAGGATTTGCCTTCCATATCCCCAAGAATATCAAAGATTTTTTTTGCCGTGTTATAGCTTGGCTGGCTTCGCCCGGATTCTATCTGATTGATCATTGATGTACTTACACCAGTTAATGAAGCAAGTTTTTTTTGTGTTATTCCAATTTTTTGTCGTATTTGTTTGATTGAATCTACTCTGGGTAACATAGTGTCTTAAGATTAGTTGGAATTTTTTAGAATATAGGTATTGACTATTTTGATTTAGTTTTTGGTTGCTCAATTGCGGCCTGAGCTGCTGCAACTATTGCAATAGGAATTCTATGTGGAGATGCACTAACATAACTTAGATTTGCACCATGACAGAATTTGATAGAGTTTGGGTCACCGCCGTGCTCACCACAAATTCCAACCTCCAAGTTTGGTTTTAATGCTCTACCCTTGGCAATTCCCAACTCAATTAGGCTGCCAACACCATTAACGTCAATGGACTGGAAGGGATTTCGCTCAAGTAGTTCCTTTTCTAGATATTCAGGCAGGAATTTACCCTCAGCATCTTCTCTGCTAAAGCTAAAGGTAGCTTGAGTCAAATCATTGGTTCCAAAACTAAAGAATTCAGCAGTTCCTGCAAGTTCATTTGCAGTTAATGCGGCTCGTACCACTTCAATCAT